>CANQCE010000082.1 GCA_947589655.1 uncultured Clostridia bacterium
CTGAATGTATTTTTCAATATCTTCACTTGGCTCGTTTTGCATCAAATGAACATCAAGCATAATTGCAGAGTTTCTGTTTATGCTTTTAACAAGCGTGTAATCGTAAGTGTTCTTTTGCACGAAATTTTCGTTCATAATGTCGCAATGCAAAAAGTCCGCAATCGTCTGCATGGACTTTGCATATTCAACAATGTTTTGATAGTCCGAAATTGGGTCAGTGGAAACTGCAACATCAACCGTTTTTTTCATAATCTCTCCTGGAAATTATATTTTAGCAAAAATTAAACAAAACTGCAAATTTTTATTTCAGTATTTTTTTATATTTCTTAAAATTTGGTGCAATTTTAAATAATTTTCATACCTTGTTGCGTCAATTTTGCCTTCTTTCACCGCTGCGGCAACAGCGCAATCCTTGCTCACAGTATGCTCACAAGAAGAATATTTGCAATTTTGTGCGAAGGGCAGAAAATCGGTAAAATAATTTTTAAGCGAGTGCTCGTCCAGTTTTAGCAGGCTTTCATCAAGTTTTGAAAACCCTGCAGTGTCTGCCAGAAAATTATCTTTGCCAAACTGATAAAGTTGCACAGTCCTTGTGGTCTGCTTTCCTCTTTCAATTTTTTTACTGAAAGTTCCAACCTCTGTCACCGCTTCTTTTTTCAGTGCGTTAATAATAGAAGATTTCCCCACTGCGCTTTGCCCAGCAAGAGCGCATATTCCGCTAATTTGTGACTTTATTTTGTGCACACTTTCATCCAAAGTGGAAAAAATAAGCGTTTTTACAATGTTTTTATAGGTTTTTTCAATTTTTTTGCACAAATTTGCATCCAAATCGCTTTTGTTTATGCACAGGCAAGGTTCAATGTGGTTGACAAGGCAAAAAACAATAAGTTTATCCACTGTGTAAAAGTCTGGCTTTGGAACAGGCGCCACAACAATGAACATTCTGTCCAAATTTGCAAGTGGCGGACGGATTAGCAAGTTCTTCCTTTTCTCTATTTTTGAAATGGAGTTTGCCGCATCCAACTCTACAAAGTCCCCTACAAACAGTCCGCTTTTTTTAAGGTTTTTTCGTGCAACGCAAGGCAAAACCTCTCCACTGTCCAGTTTGACAAAAAAAGTATCTGCCTGCTTTTTTATCACCAGTGCCCTCACGCCTCACCTCCAATACGGTTGCGTAGTTGTCCGCAAGCGCCTTCAATATCTTCGCCCATAGTTCTGCGCACAGTGGCACTTATGCCAAGTTCCCCCAATTCTTCCGCAATTTTGTATGCCTTTTTGCGGTTTACGCCCATAAGTTTTTTCTCTTTTACAGAGTTAAGCGGAATTAAATTCACATGGCACGAGCGCCCTTTTAAAATTTTTGCAAGCGTTTTAATGTTCTCGTCACTGTCGTTCACGCCCTCGATGAGCGAATATTCAAAACAAATGCGCCTGCCAGTTTTTTCAAAATAATAATCGCACGCCGCCAAAATTTCTTTAATTGTATAAGCGTTTGCAATTGGCATGATTGTTTTGCGCAAGGCATCGGTTGGTGCGTGAAGTGAAATTGTCAGCGTAACGGAAAACCCATCGTCAGCAAGTTTGTAAATGTTCGGCACAAGCCCACAAGTGGAGAGAGAAATGTTCCTTTGGCTTATGTTCAAGCCGTCTTCAGAGGAAGCAAGCCGTAAAAATTTTGCTACATTTTCGTAGTTGTCCAGCGGCTCGCCGCAACCCATAAGCACAACATTGGTTATTTTGCGTTCTTTGCTTGTTCCACCAAGTTGTGAATTGAAAAACAGCACTTGCAGCAAAATTTCGCCTGCAGTAAGGTTGCGTTTTAGTCCGCCAATTGTGGAGGCGCAAAATTTGCACCCCATGCGGCAGCCAACCTGCGTGGAAACACAAACTGTGTAGCCATATTTATATTTTAACAGCACGCTTTCCACAATGCTTCCATCTGCAAGTTTAAGGGCAACCTTTTGTGTGCCGTCTTTTGAAACAAGGTGTGCCGCAACGGAAAAACACATCCACTCCTGCTTCACCTTTTCTTTTAACGCTTTTGGAACATTTGAAATTTCTTCCAAACTTTTTAAAAGCAATGCGGCATCAAAAAGTTGTTTGGCGCGATATTTTTTCTCGCCAAGCGAAAGCACATATTCTTCCAGTTCGCCCAAACTTTTATCCAAAATCATTTGTCCACCGCCATGCTTTTAAAGTGATAGCCGTTCAAAAATGCCGCCGCATCCAAAATTTTCCCATTTGGTGCTTGGCATTTTAAAATTTCAAAAATGCCACCGCCAGTTTTAATTAAAAAGCGCTTTTTTGTGCATAAAATCGTTCCAAAATTGTTTTTTTCAAACTCTGCCAATTTTTGTTTTGCAAAATCGTCAGTTGCAACTTTTGCCTTGTAAACCTTAATTATCTCTCCGCCAATTTTAAAGCAGGCAACAGGAAATTCCACAAAGGCACGCACTTTATTCACCAAACTCTCGGCAGAGAGCGAAAAATCCAAAAGCCCATCTTCTTTTTTCAGAAGTTTCACAAAGGTGGCATCTTGTGCGTTTTGCGGAGTTCTTTTGGCAGTGCCATTTTCAATTTTATCCAAAGTTTCAAGTAAAAGTTTTGTTCCAAGGTCGGCAAGTTTTGGCAAAAGAGATGTGTAATCGTCTTCTGGCGAAATGTTAAATTTCTCTTGCAAAAAAATGTCGCCATCGTCCATGCCAACCTCGGTTTTCATAACCGTGACGCCAGTGACAACATCGCCATTTAAAATGGCATTTTGAATTGGCGTTGCCCCACGATATTTTGGCAGCAAAGATGGATGCACATTTATGCAAAGTTTAATATCCAGCAGCGATTTTGGCAAAATTTTGCCATAAGAGGCGGTGACAAAAATGTCGCAATCAATATTTTTAAAGTCCTCTATATGAGGCAACAACTTTTCAAATTGAAAAACAGGGACGTTATTCGCCTTTGCAATTTGCGTGATGTGCGGCGAAACCATTTTATTCCCACGGCCAGCAGGCTTGTCGCTTTGGCAGACCACGCCCACAACCTGATGTTTTGAATTTAACAACCCTTCAAGCACAATCTCGGCAAAAAGCGGCGTTCCAAAAAATAAAACTTTCATTCCACGCCCATCCTTTTTTTGTATTCTTTGCCTTCGTCTGTGTAATCCACAAAAAGCACTCCGTTTAAGTGGTCAATTTCATGGCAGACGCAGCGTGCAATGTAATCTTCCGCCTCAAATTCAAACGGCTTTCCATGGCGGTCAAAAGCGGAAATTTTCACATAGCGAGGGCGCGGAACATCACAATAAAAGCCAGGGATGCTCAAGCAACCTTCGCTGTCTTTGACCTTGCCCTTTGTTTTTACAATCTCTGGATTGATTATCTCCAAAAACTCGTCTTTCCCAAGGTCAATTACAATCGCCCTGCGCAAAACCCCAACTTGCACGGCAGAGATGCCCACGCCTTTTTTCTCTATCATCGTGGCTTTCATCTCGTCAAGCAAAACCCCAAGTTCGTCATCAAATTTAACAACAGGCTTTGAAACTTTTCTTAATGTATTGTTCCCAAGTATAACAATTTTTCTTGTAGTCATATTTTCCCCTTAAATCACTTTTAATTTTAAATAAAAAAACCGCTTTTGTCAAGAAAAACGGTTTCGCTGATGTTTAAATTTGAATATTACTTTGTATTTTCCTCAATCCACTTGCCGTAATCTTTGCTTGGGAAAATTTTTGTGACAACAATTTCTGGCAAATCATATGGATGAAACTTTAAAATTTCATTTTTAAGCGTGCCTAGCAAAGTTTTTCGCGTTTTCATAACAAGCAAAAATTCTTGCGTAATTTCACGTTTGTTTTGCCAAGAATAGTGGCTTTCTATCTCGCCAATTTGTCCGCACGCAATAAGTTTTTTGTCTAGCAAAAATTCCGCAAATCTGCGTGCATCTTCCACATTTTCAAAAGTTGTTTTAACTTCGCAAGACCTCATATAAACCCTCATAATAATTTTAAATAAAAAAACCGCTTTTGTCAAGAAAAAAATCGCTTGCCACATCACCCCCCCCTCGAAGCCTCACGAGGGCTCTTGCAACGCCCACTCCCTCCAGCCACAAAGCCTCTCACAAAGCCTCTTACAATGAAACTCTTATTCTCACATCTAAAATATGGTTTTCAATTTTTCGAGTGTAGAACTGCGTTCGGCGAGGAAAATTGAAAACACACTTTAGCCGCCCGCAA
>CANQCE010000083.1 GCA_947589655.1 uncultured Clostridia bacterium
TCATATACTTTACCAACTTTGTCTGATACAACTACGCCTCCGTCCTTCAAATAGGCCGTTGCCGCTGTTATCCCTGCTTCTTTTGCATCTTCACTTTCATCGCCAACAAAGCCGTGTAAGGTTACCATCCCGACGGTTAATGCAAGAAGTGTTCCCAAGGTGGCGGCAATTGTTTTTATTGGATGCGCGGTTACCACTCCTGCCACCGCACCTGCTGCTGATTTGACACTCCCTGCAAAATTCATCCCTGCCGCTTTGCTGCGATTTATTTCACGTATGCCATCAGGATTATCTTTAGCAGAATCAACCAATTTTAGATCTTTTACTGCCGATTCAAATTTAGCTTTAGAGTCAAATTCGGTGTTATGGAAAAAACATTCAACAAAGTGCACTTTCCCCTCTTTGTCCTTCACTTTAAAGACAAAACCTTTGTCTGCAAAACCATCAAAAGCAACATGGTCACCATCAATGCCTATCAGTTCTTGTACGCCATGTCTATAATGCGAAGCTATAGGATAGCCATGGCTTTTCAATTGATCCTTAACTATCTCCATTGCTTCCCATTTATTTTCGTCAGCATGAATGTCATACTTGGTGGAAGTTGCTGGTTTTGGAATTTTAGCTGCTACAGCTGGCGTTGCATCTTTTGGTGCTTTTATTGTTGAACCCTTAAGTTCTGTTTCTAGGCTTGCATAATCAGCGAATCTATTTTTGCTTAAAGTAAAAGTATAGGTTTTTGTTCCCGCATCATTTGTTAAACTCACTTTTTTACCAGAAAAAGAAATTCTATCTTCATGAAACTCTTCCAAATCTGCATCTCTTAAGCCCTCCTTATTTTCAAGGACTCCTTTCAAACATGATAAAATATCAGCCTTTTTAGAGTTCACATAAAAATCTATTCCTGCTGCCATAATAAACACCTCCCTGTTTATTTTTTCGGTTCAATTATACCTCAAAAGTTCTGGACTGTCAATACCCTTTTTTAAAAAATGTTGCCTTTTTTGCGGTTTTTTTTGGAAAAAAATTAAAAAATAGGCGATTTTTGCCTATTTATTCTTATGTTATGGGGTTGTAAATATTGCCAAAAATTGATTATTCCACAATTTTTTCGTCTAAATATGTTGCCATGTAGTCTGCAATATGGAACAAAAACGCGATTGGAAAGCGATAAAACGCCTCCGCAAGTGTGCCAGAGTTCTGACTGCGAGCATCAAAAGCGCCCATATGCCAGTTTATTGCCATTGCCTCCTCACGCGTGAGGCGCATAAAGCCAGAAATCATGTAAACAGACTTTTCTCCATGCCCATATGGCAGTGTATCGCAATATTTATAAAATGGCTTTTGCACCCACTCGCCATCCACTTTTACATTGCGCATTTCGGTGGTATAGGTGTTTACTTTGCAAATATCGTGCAGCAGGCCAATTATTGCCACGCTTTCTGGCGAGATTATATCTGTCCACTTGTCGCCATATTCATTTTGCAAAAGTTTTAAAAAACGTTTATACACGTTTAAACTGTGCTGGCAAAGCCCACCTTCAAAATTGGAGTGGCGTCTGCCAGATGCAGGCGCTGTGAAAAAATCGCTCTTTTCCAAAAACGCCAAAAGTTCTTCGGCGCCATCGCGTTCAACATTGTCATAAAAAATTTCCAAAAATTCTGTTTTGTTATCTTCTGTGCTCATTTTTTACCCTCGCAAATTTTTTAAATATTCCAATAATTTTTTTAATTTTAACAATATAAAATGCCAAAAATCAAGTAATAAAGTGCATTTTCCACTTGCATTTGTCCATTTTTTATATAAAAATCTACATCATTTGACATTTCATATATATTTTTTAATTGCAATTTGGTAAAGTTTTTAGAAATTGCCCTAGCTTTTGTGATGGCATATTCCTTCACCCCCAAAAGTGCGGCAAGTTCGGCATCCGTTTTGTCTGAAATGGAGGCAAAAAACAATCTTCTAAAATGATTTAACACAAGTGTAAAAGTTTTTGTGTCTTTGTCCATAAGGTTCAACAAAGCCACCGCCTTATCCGCATCCTTTTTTGAAAGAGCATCGGTAAGTTCAAAAACGGTAAATTCGGTTTCTTTGCAAACAAGGTTTTCAATGTCTTTTTCTGTGATTTCGCTGTCAATACAAAAATACAATTTTTCAAGTTCGTTATGAATGAGCGAATAATAGTTGCAGCAGGCATCCAAAAGTTTTTGGCACGCCAAATCTGTGATGGTTTTGTTGTGACTTTTAAGTTCTGAGCGAACAATTCCTTCCAAACTTTTGTTGTCCATCCTTTTTGCACTGACCTTTTCGCTGATTAAAAAATCGAACTTATTAAAAAAGTCAAAAATTACAAGACAAGTGCTTTCAACAGGCTTTTTTAAATATTCGCGCAGGTTTTTTTTGAAATTTTCGCCAAATTTTGATATATTTTTTAGCAAAACAATTTTTTTGTCACTCCCCATTGGCAGAGTTTGAAGGCTGTCAAGCACCGTTTGCTCGTTGAAAGAATCTTCATCAAAAACGATAAAATTAAATTCCTCCAACTGCAAATTGCAGGCGTTTTTTATAAGTTCCAACGCTTTGTCATAAAGCAAAATGTCCTCCCCCTGCACAACATAACTTGCCTCTATCTTTTTTTGTAGTCTGCTTTTTAATGTTTTCAATCTAAACACCTCCAATTTTTATCGCTGCCATTTATACTATAGCACACATTTCCATCTTTTGCATAACACGAACTCGCTTCTGCACAATATTCATACGTTAAAACCTGTGACGAAGAAAAATAGTTTGCATACTCCTCTTTTTGCCCAAGCAACACATATGTATAATTTTCAGATGCCAAACTTTGCAAGGCATTTGCCGAAGCCACCCTGTTTTTTAAAATGAAAATTTTGGTTTCGCCTGACACAATTTCCAGCCCTATCAAACGGTTTGCAAAAAATTTATATTTAAAACTGAAATTTCCAAATTTGCCCTCTTGCTCGGCGGCAAAAATAACATCTTCATCATAGCCCTCGCCGCTTTCTGACCGAACTATGGTTTGCACGCCAAGTTCTCGTGCCGTATCAATGTCCACGGTGCTGTCTTGAAGCACAAACATTGTTTGAACCCTCTTGCAACCCAGCCGATTTAAAAGTGTTCGTGAAAAACTTTCTCCTGCCAAATCCACAACTGCACATTGCCCATCTTCATCCGTTAAGGCAACAATGCTGGTTGAAAAATTGAAGCAATATGCAAGTTTAGATTTTTGCGGAAATTGCAGATAGCCCAGCCCATATACAAGTGCGCCGACCGCAAAAAATGCCGAGCAGCAAATTAATTTAACGCGCTTTGACGCCATAAAGAAACTGCTGACCAAAAATAAAAACACAAAAAATATGGCAAGGAAGAAGGCATCCAAAGGCTTGAAAGCCAAAACGAGATGCGTTTGCCCAAAAAAGCCTGCAATCGCCTTTATGGCAGTAAGCCCAAAGCCTGCCACTTTTAAGATAAAGCCAAAAAATGGCAATGCCGCCGTAAAAAGCCCACCTATTACAAGCAACGGATAAACAACGCTTAAAATTGGAACTATCAACAAGTTTATAAATGCAAAAAGAAAATTAATCCCTGCCGACATTTTGGCAATAAAAGGAAAAACGCCCAACTGCACAGCAAATGAAACAGCAAATGCGCTCGCAACAAATTTTGGGAATATTTTTGAAAAAAGTTTGTTGAATAGCGGTGCCAACAAATATATGGAAATTACGCAAGAAAAACTTAACAAAAAGCCAATATCCATTGCCAAAAGTGGAGAAAATAACAGAATAATTATTCCTGCAAGCCCCAAGGAACTTAAGCCGTCATAACATTGGCCCCTTATTTGTGTGAAGACCAAAACTAGGCCCATTATGCCAGCCCTGCAAACAGACGGAGAAAAATTGCAAAGCCATGCATAAAGCCCCAGCACCGCAAAACAGATAAGAAAATTTATCCAGCCTTTTATGTGGCACTTTTTTAAAACGAAACCCAAAAGAGCGAAGAGAAAAAATTCGTGCATCTTCATTTGCACACCGAATACAGCCTTTTGGACGGCGCAACGCGCATTGATGAAATGCTTGCCCGTTGCAAGGAATTGAACATGCCCGCCGTAGCCGTCACCGACCACGGCAACATGTATTG
>CANQCE010000084.1 GCA_947589655.1 uncultured Clostridia bacterium
GCTTGAAAAATGTGGGGCGTTGGTTGTTGGTGACGACAGACAAAAAATTGATGCATTGTTGCAGCGTGCCAAACAAAATGGCGTGGAGGCAGAAATTTGGGACAGAGCGCAAATTTTGGAAAAGATACCAAACATTGCAGATGGCGTAACGGTGGCACTTTTTGCGCCAAATGCGTATCTTGTAAGCCCATATTATCTTACAATTTCTTTGGTTGACGAAGGAATTTTAAATGGTGGACAAGTTGTGCTGGAAGAAGATATAGTTTCCGTTCAAAAGGTTGTAAAAAACAAGGCTGCGGTGTTTGAAATTAAAACTAAAAAGCAAACTTTTTATGCAAGAAAAATTGTAAACAGCGCAGGACAAGGATATAACGAAATTGCCAAAATTTTGGGCACGGAAACAAAGCGGCTGGTTTTAAGGCGCGGAGAATATTTTGTTTTTGATGAGAGTGCAAATTTGGGCGTGCCTTGCACAGTTTTTCCGTTGCCAACGGCATTGGGCAAAGGTGTTCTGGTTACCAAAACCGTGGATGGCAACTGGTTGGTTGGGCCAACAAACAGCCAAAATGATGGCAAAACAGATGTCACGCGTGAGGGGCTGGAAGAAATTAAAGAAAAATCTTCTTTAAGCGTTAAAGGCATAAATTTTAGGCAGGCAATAAGGCAGTTCGCTGGCGTGAGGGTTATTTGCGGAGACGATTTTGTTATAGAAAAGTCCAAAAAGGTGGATGGCGTTGTCAATTTGGCAGGAATATGCTCGCCAGGGCTTTCTTCTGCACCAGCCATTGCTGAAATGGTGTTGGACCTTTTAGGTTTTGAAAATGTGGAAGAAAAGGGCTTGAAAAAACTTCCAAAATTTACAATGTTTAAAGATATGACAATTTTGCAACAACAAAGTGCGTTAAAAAGAAATAAAGCATATGGGCAAATTGTTTGCAAATGCGAAAGAATAACAAAAGGGGATGTGCTTGCAGCGCTGAACAGACCGCTTAAAATAAAATCTGTGGACGGCGTTAAACGCAGGACAAATGCTGGCATGGGCAGATGCCAAGGTGGTTTTTGTTTCACAAAAGTTGTGCACGCCATAATGGAGGAGAAAGGCATCCGTTATGAGCAGGTGCTTAAAGAAAACCGCGGAAGCAATGTTGCCGTTGGGAACATTAGGGAGGTTAAAAATGTTAGAAACTGATGTGGTGGTTTTAGGCGGTGGCCCTGCAGGAATGAGTGCGGCTCTCTCTGCCGCAGAAAATGGCAGTAAAGTTCTTCTTATAGAGCGTGATGGGGTGCTTGGAGGAATTTTAAACCAATGCATACACAACGGCTTTGGGCTTCATTATTTTCATGAAGAACTAACTGGCCCAGAGTTTGCGCATAGGTTTCGCACAATGGTTGAAAACGAGAAAAACATAACAGTGCTTTTGAACACTTTGGTTACAAAAATTGAAGATGGCGTGGTGGAGTTTATGGGCAGCGGCGGCGTGCAAAGCGTCAAGGCAAAAGCGGTGGTGCTGGCTCTTGGTTGCCGCGAGCGCACCGCAGGGAACATTTCTCTTTGTGGCACAAGGCCAATGGCCATTCTTACCGCTGGCACGGCACAAAAAATGGTTAATGTTGACGGCAAAATGGTGGGCAAAAATGTTGTTATTTTAGGCAGCGGAGATATTGGTCTTATCATGGCGCGCAGGCTCACTTTGGAAGGCGCAAAAGTGCATGCGGTTCTTGAAATTAACAAAACCAGCAGTGGATTAAGGCGCAATATTATGCAGTGCTTAGAAGATTTTAACATTCCAATTTATTACAGCACCACAATTTTTGAAGTGGTGGGAAAAGATAGGGTTGAAGGTGTTTATTATGGACAGGTCGATGAGAATTATAACCCAATTGAAAGCACCAGAAAGTTTTTAAAGTGCGACTGCATAATTCTTTCCGTAGGCCTTGTTCCAGAAATGGAGATTGCAAGTTTTGTCAGCAAATCACGCGTGACAAATGGGGCGGTTGTAAACGAGTTTTATCAAACGGACAAGCCGTGGCTGTTTTCTTGTGGGAACATTTTGCATGTGCATGACCTTGTGGACAACGTTGCATTAGAGGCAAAGCAGGCAGGGAAATTTGCAAGTTTGTATGCACAAAACAAACTGCCAAAAAGGCAAAAAGAAATTATGATTGTGGCAAGCGATAAATTTTCTTATGTTCTGCCAAGCAAAATTTTTGAAGGCAGCGGGCAGGTTGAAGTGAAGTTCCGCTTAAAAGAAAAAGTTGTAAGAAAAACCCTTGTTGCAAAATGCGGCGCAAACATTTTGGGCAAACGTTTTATACTGGCAGGCGTTCCGGGCGAGATGATGAGTTTTGTTTTTGACAAAAATGGCGCGCAAAAAGAAATAAATTTAAACATAGAGTGAGGCGGATATGGAAAAAGAGATGATTTGTATCATGTGCCCAATGGGCTGCAATTTAAAGGTTAAATATTCTGGCGGCAAAGTTGAAGTTAGTGGCAATGGCTGCAATCGCGGAGTGCAATTTGCGCAAGAGGAAATCACCTGCCCAAAACGCATGGTTACAACTTCCGTAAAAACAACAGAGGGGGTTAAGGCGTGCAAAACAAGCATTCCAGTGCCAAAGGAACTTATTTTTAAGGTTGTTCAAGAAGTTGAAAAACTTAAAATAGGCAAGGTTAAATTTGGCAATGTTATTATAAAAAATGTGCTAAATACCGGTGCGGACATTGTGATAACCGCAAATGATTAAAAATAAAACCACAAAGTTTGCTAAAACACTTTTTATAAATATTTTTATGTGATATAATAAAAGCACAAAGTTTGCACAAAGAGAGTATATAAATGAAAAACATTATTGAAGTTAAAGATTTGCATAAATCATATGGGCAGGTGAAGGCCGTTGACGGCATTTCTTTTGATGTGCAAAAAGGCAGCCTGTTTGCCTTTTTAGGCATAAATGGCGCAGGCAAATCCACAACAATAAACATTTTGTGTTCGATATTAAAAAAAGATAGCGGCAAAATTTTTGTTAATGGGCTGGATATAGACGAAAAAAAAGACGAAATCAAATCGCTTTTAGGCGTTGTTTTTCAAAATTCCACTTTGGATGGCTCGCTTTCTGTTAAAGACAATCTGTCTATCAGGGCAGGCTTTTATGGGCTTAAGGGCGAGCAATGGAAAGAGCGCTTGAAATTTTTAACCGACCTTTTGGAACTTGACGGAATTTTGAACAAGCCTGTAAAAAACCTCAGCGGTGGGCAGAAGCGAAGGGTGGATATAGCGCGTGGGCTGGTGAATATGCCAAAAATTTTGATTTTGGATGAGCCAACAACAGGGCTTGACCCCCAAACAAGGATGAAAATTTGGGCGTTAATTGACAATTTAAGGCAGCAGCACAATATGACGGTGTTCTTGACAACTCATTACATGGAAGAAGCGAACAAGGCAGACAAGGTTGTAATGTTGGATGCTGGGCATGTTGTGGCTTGCGATACACCTCACAATTTAAAAACACAGTATTCAAGCGACTATATCAAGGTGTATATGCCGCAAAACGCCAAATTTGAAAAGGCACTGGACAGGCAATTTTCTTATGAGGGAGATGCTTATCGCATTAATGTTAAAGACAGCAGGGATGCAAAAGAGGTTATAAACCGATATTCAGATTTCATTACCGATTTTGAAGTGCTTAAAGGCGATATGGACGATGTGTTCTTGAATATAACTGGCAAAAAATTGACAGAACACTCCGAGGGTGCATAAATTTTACGGCGAAGGTGAAAAATTGGAAAAAACAAAAACAAGTTCAGCGCTTTCACTAAGGGTTCTTGTGAAGCGAAATATCAAACTTTATATGAAAGACAAAATGATGGTGTTTTTCTCTATTTTAGCGCCAATCATTGTGCTTCTTTTGTATATTCTTTTCCTTGGCGAAATGCAAGTGGATGCAATTTCAAGTTTGCTTCGCGAGCGTGGGCTTGACCACCTTGTGACCACGCGCGAAATCACGGTTATGATAAACAATTGGATGATTTCAGGCGTGATGGGCGTTTCGTGCATTACCGTTGCGTTTAA
>CANQCE010000085.1 GCA_947589655.1 uncultured Clostridia bacterium
AAAACTGACTAATTACTAATACAAATGGTGAAAATTGGTGAATAAAAAAAGAGAGCCAACATTGGCTCTCTTAAATAGTGATTTTATTGTCTTTCAGTCTTTGCTTTTGCAATTCTTTCTTCTGCAGCTGCCGTTCGAGCATGAGCCTGCTCAATTTGTTTTGCTTGTTCTTTACGAACTTTTGCTTGTCTTTCAGCAGGGCTCATGTGGGCATCGTCCCAACTCTTTTTAGCATTTTCTTTTGCACGCTTCAAAGTGTTTTTGCCACGATTTTCTTCAAAGTTTGCTCTGCTTTCAGCCTTTGCTGCGGCAAAATTTGCTTTGTCAACTTCATGCTGAGCCTTTGCACTTTGCTCAACATCTCCATTATAAATGTGTGGAGTTGGCGAAGAAAGAATAGAAAAATCTATTCCTGCTTCTTTCATAAACGCAAGGTGGTCTTTTGCACTCCAACCGGCACTTTAAAATCATCTACTTTTAATGGGTCAATGCCAAGAGTTTTTAATCCGTCTAAATATTCTTTTGTTATAGCGTGTGCGTGAAAATCAATGGTTATACAAACAACTCCTTATTTCAAATTTTTATTGAAGAATTCAACAATTTTTGCAAAAGGAATTATGTCAATTCTGTCATAAAGGTCGGTGTGGACTGCGTTTGGAATAATCATAAGTTCTTTGTTTTTCTTGTATTTGCTGTTTTTTGTCATATTTGCATAGGCATCTTTGCCAAAATAGCAAGAGTGCGCTTTTTCGCCATGAATAATTAGCACCGCACTGCGAATTTCGTTTGAATATGACAAACTTTTTGTGTTGATGAACGATAATGCAGATGTTTTGTTCCAGCCACCATTTGAATTAAGTGAACGCTTGTGGTAGCCACGCTTTGTTTTGTAATAATCATAATAATCCTTAACATAAAATGGCACGTCTTTTGGCAATGGGTCAACAACACCGCCAGCAAGTTCATATTTGCCGCTTTCAAAATCTTTAATGCGTTGTTCATTTAATGCCTTTTTCATTTCATATCTGCCATTTTCATCAACGCTGTCAAAATATCCATAAGCATTAACCCTGCTCATGTCATACATTGTTGAAACAACGGTTGCTTTAATTCGTGTATCAATGGCAGCGGCATTTAAAGCCATGCCACCCCAACCGCAAATACCAATTATGCCAATTCTATTTTTATCTACATCTTTTTGAACGGACAAAAAGTCAACAGCCGCTTGAAAATCCTCTGTGTTAATATCTGGGCTTGCCACGAACCTAGGCTGCCCACCACTTTCACCTGTGAAAGATGGGTCAAAAGCAATAGTCAAAAATCCATTTTCTGCCATTGTTTGCGCATAAAGACCAGACGCTTGCTCTTTAACCGCACCAAAAGGTCCACAAACTGCAATAGCAGGCAAAAGCCCATTTGCTTTTTTAGGCTTATACATATCCGCCACCAAAGTTATGCCAAATCTGTTGACAAATTGCACTTTTTTGTGGCTAACTTTTTCACTTTTTGGGAATGTTTTATCCCATGCCTTTGTAATTTTTAATTCTTCCATAATTCTCTCCTTTTTCTACATTTATATCATAGCATACTCACAGTAAATTTGAATCAAAATTTTGCAAACTTTTTTATGCCAAATAAATTATTTAGTTGACTAAGCAAAAGAAAAAGGATTGAAAAGTTAAAAAAAACAGAAATTATTTAAATTAATTTGACTATATATCCGTTAAATGTTAAAATCATTCAATGAAAAAGAATTTAAAAATGGCGAGTTTTTTGCTCTCTATTGAGAAAAAAGCATATTATTATGCAAAAAAACAGACTGTTGTAGTAAGTGACAAGGGTGTTTCTAAGCATGACCTTGTAACGAATTATGATACTTCAATAGAAAAATTTATTTCAAATAAACTGCACAAATATTTTCCCAACATAAAAATTGTCAGCGAAGAATTTTCCTCCGAAGTTAAACCGGAAGGCACGTTTTTTATAATTGACCCTATTGACGGCACAATTAACTTTGCCAATCATATCACAGATAGGTGTGGAATTCAAATGGCATATGTTGAAAACGGCGAAACGTTGTCAAGCGCAATTTTTATTCCTAAAATTGGAGAATTTATTGCGGGAAAAGATGAAGGTGCATACAAAAACAAAAAAAGAATTTTGGTCAAACAAAACGATTTGTCGCACTGTCTGCTTGCTTTAGATGCTCATGTTGAAGAAACTTGCAAAATTTTGCCAATGCTAAAAGATTATGTGCTAAATTTCCGCAAAAGCGGTGCAGCGTGTATAGACCACCTGTTTACAGCACAGGGATTTTTTGGTGTCTATATCGAATGCATTTGCAAACCTTGGGACTACATCCCTGGAGAAATCTTTTGCAAAGAATCTGGTTGTGCATTAAAGCAAATAGGTCGCTACCACCTAACTGCCTGTTCAAAAATGGTATTGGATAATGTTATAAAAATTTTAAAAAATGCAAAATTAGATTTTGAAAATATCAAAAAAGAATAAGCAATTTCATAAATTCTAATGTCCTACAAGGATAAATTTTCACTTGCGGTCTAAAAAAATTGCATTTGCAACACGGAAGAAAGCTATCTTATTTTTCGCGTTCATTATTTTTCATATCGTTTACAACATCTTGCGGATTTTCGCCAGCCTTAATGCGAGCAGATAATGTTCTTGCATAGGCTTGCAGTTCTTTTTCATCTTTTCTTTCTTTTGCAACCTGTTCAACAATTTTATCATAATTGCCAGCAGCTAAATGTGCATCTGCAATTCTTTTAGCCTCCGCAGGTTCAACCCCAGATTTGATAAGCGCTACGATTTCTTGTTCATAATAAAAATTGTTTTTGTTTTTTGACATGATTTTGCCCTCCTTTTAGTTTCCTTGATTTTGATTATCATTTTGAACAGCCATTGCAATTTGTTCAACGCTCTTTTCAATGCCAATAGAACTGTCAATGGACAAGTTGTAATTTTTTGTATCTCCCCATTTTTGGCCTGTGATGTTTTCATAAAATTTTGCACGGCGCTTGCCTGCCTTTTCCATATTCGCTTTTGCCAAATCGTCACTGTCGCCATAGTTTGCCATAATTCTTTTTTGTCTAAATTCATTTGGTGCATAGATGAACACTTTGAAAGGATTATAATCTTTCAAAACATAGTCCGCAGCACGCCCAACAATGACGCACGAGCCTTTTTCTGCAATTTCTTTAAGCACATTTTCTTGTGCTTTTATTGCTGTTTGATTTGCCTCTGTGGAAAGATACAAGTCATACAAAACGGAACTTTTTTCTTCAATTTTCTCGATATACTCCTCAGCAAGCCCACTTTCTTGTGCCGCTAAGGCCGTGAGTTCTTTGTCATAAAATGGCACGCCAAGTTTTTGTGCAAGTTTCTGCCCAATTTCTCGTCCGCCGGCACCGTGCTGGCGCGAAATTGTTATGATAACGCCTTTATGCGAAGGCAAAATTGAAACGCTTTTTTCTGTTTTTGGTGCCTCTTGTTTTGCCATTTGTTTGAACAAAATGGTCAAAAGCACACCGGCGACAATGCTCGTCAGAAAATCGCTGATTGGTGCTGCCCAATAGAATGGATAGATAGTTTTTGTTATCA
>CANQCE010000086.1 GCA_947589655.1 uncultured Clostridia bacterium
TCATCCCAAGAAGACGATATAGCGGCTTTATAAATGACTGTTTCCTCCAAAGGTGGTGCATTTTTATCGTGAGAGGTTCTTTTGTATTCCTCATACAATGTTTGCCTTTCTTCTGGGTTGTTGACCTCATAAACAGAACACATATATGCGCTTTCCCCCTTTCAGTTTTCATAATACAACAAAAAACGACAATTGTCAAGGGTTTGTTTTAGTTTTTTTCATAATAAAAAAATTATCACAACCGAACAAAAAATTTAAGCAAAATTCTTGCTTTTAAAAATAATTTATGTTAAAATTCAAATTGCGAAGGCAAAATTAAACCATGTGCAGAGGTGTCCGAGTGGTTTAAGGTGCAGCCCTGGAAAGGCTGTGTGTGAGAAATTGCACCAAGAGTTCGAATCTCTTCCTCTGCGCCAACAAAAAATCTACGCTTATGGCTCGTTTTTGAACAAGTTCAAAAAGCATCGCTTTGATGCTTGATTTTTTGTCTTTGCCCCGAATGTAAAGCGCACTACGTTGGCGCTTTAGGGCAATCGCTCTTGCGAAGAATGGCTTTGCAGGCTTTTAGCGGTATGTTTTTAAAATTGCGCTATTGGCTCGGTTTTGCCACAAGTGTCAAAACGCTCGTTTTACGCTTATTTTTTTGTCTTTTGCGCCGAATGAAAACCGCACTACGTTGGCGGTTTTGCGCAATCGCTCTTGCGAAGTAAGTCCTTCGAAGTTTTAAAAATAGTTAAATTGTGAAAAACTTTTACAACAAATCAAAAAGTTTTTGTTTATATTCTTCTTCGGTGATAAGCCCATTGTCGCGCATACGCTTTAAGTCCTCTATGCGCTTTTTCTTTTCTTCATATGCCTTATCTTCTTCAACAATCTGTTTTTCTTGTATGCGTTCTTCGTGCCTAACCTCAGAGCGAGTGTTCATTACAACAACATCTGGAATGAACATGGAAATAAACAAAAGTATCCACGGCAAAAATCCGCCGCAAATTACAATGATAATGAACCCTGCAATATAAAAACCTTGGCTTCTGCGGAAATATTTGCCTTTTGCACGCACGGAATATATCAGCAAAATGCTGCCAACCAATCCTGCGGCAAACGAAACGACCGTGTAAATTATGCTTTCAACGGAGTAACTTACAAAAAACATATAGTCCATATATTCTTGTATCGCCTGCCTGTTTGTGATAAGCAAAATTGACATAATTAAACTCAGCGAAATGCCAATAAGGTTAATAATTGCCGAAGCCAAAATTAAGTTTCTTTTAGATTTGTTCATATAATACATATTTTTATTGTCCTTTATTTCTGAAAGATTTCTGCCAAAAACAATTTGCACAGGAATTTCTTCTTTCAAAACAAGAATATGATATCATTATGTGAAAAATTTGTCAAACTATTTTGAAAAAAACAAAATTTATGCTAATATTTGATTGAAATTAATATTTTTTAACAGGAAGGGGTCAAAAATGAGGTTGGAAAGAAGGCTTATTGTCATAACTGGTGCTTCAAGCGGTCTTGGAAAGGGCTTGAAGGAGAAATATGAAGAAAAAGGGGATATTGTGCTGGACATTTCTTTGGACGGCTCTAATTACGCCTGCGATGTCTCCGACCACGCCAAAATGAAGGCTATTTTTGACGAAATTTACAAGGAATATGGCGAGATTGACATGCTTATCACCTGTGCTGGCTATGGGCTTTCTGGCGCCATTGAACTTTTGGACGAAACAGCGGCACACAAACAATTTGACGTCAACTTTTTTGGCACTGCCAATGCCTGCAAATACGCAATTCCAATGATGAAAAAGAACGGCAAAATAATTTTAATTGCCTCGGCAACGGCACTTTTCCCTGTGCCTTTCCGCACATACTACTCCGCCAGCAAAGCGGCAGTGGATAACTTTGCACAAGGGCTGCGCATGGAACTTGCCCAGACCGAAATTCAAGTCACCTCCATTTGCCCCGGAGATGTTAAAACCAATTTCACCGAAAACCGCGTGAAAGTGTATGAAACCAACGAGCGCTACGGCAAAGCCATTGAACTTTCCACAAAGCCAACTCCAAAAACCGAAAACCGCCGCATGAGCCCAGAATATGCCGTGAAAAAGATGTTTGCCGTCTGCGAGAAAAAACATTTAAAGCCACGCTATATCATCGGCAAACAATATCATCTTTTCAACTTTGCGCATAAAATTTTCCCACTTTCGTGGATAAACGCCGTGACAACAAAAATTTTTCATAAAGTGGAAAAATAATAAGCCTGGTGGTTTTTATTATCCCTAACCCCAATAAGTTGTGTTAAAGTTGTTGAAAGTGAAAAAATTTGGATTATTTTTAGCATAAGTAAATTGCAATTTAAATGCTTCTAAAGGACTTATCCCGTCATTTTCATATTCATAATCACGATACATGCCCATAAAGTTTATTATATAAATTGGTGAATCCGAAAGAACGTAAATATTTATAGCACATTCTGTAAAATTCCCTATGCTAATATCATGCATCTCCCCATTTGCGTCCACAATTTCAATGTAAATTCCTATACAACCCTTTTCTGAAATGTCAAAAGCCGATGTTGTTAAGAATGATGTATACGGCTGACCATGGCCCATATTTAAAATTTGCCCTTGGTTAAGAATTTGTGTTTGATAATTTTTTACAACCTCTCTCCCAGAGGCATCTGTGTAGTTGCCAGGAGTGGTGTATCTATCAAAGGTTATACTCCCTGTAATAAATAAAGTGCCCACACTTCCAATCTTAGGAAAGTAAACCCAATAGCCTCCAATGGCATCAAAATCCAATGCCGGAAGCACAAACTGACTATCCGCTGTCATGTGAATCTCTCCTGCCTCATTGTGCGTGGAGTTATAAAGTTCTGGATTGTCTGCCTGATTGTTTATATTTTCATTTGTCAGAATGCTTTCATTAAGTAGCACTCGTCCGCCAGAATAATTTTCGAACATCCCCTTCGCACTTGTCACATTTGAAAAATCACATTCACTAAAATTAATATCTACCGAACATTCCGCAAACATTCCATCTGCACTCGTCACTTTAGAAAAATCCATGCCATTTAAATTTAGGGCATTACTATTTTTTGCAAACATACGGTCAGCAATTACCACTTTATCTGTGTGGAAATTATTGAAAATATATGTTATATTTTGGGGGAACCCCTCAAAATAGCTTGTGCAATCCTCCGGCAAGAACATATCTTTATCTGAAAGAATTAAGTCGTATGTAAAAGAATAGCCGTCAGGATATATTGTAATTGTTTCAATACCATCAGGTGCATTAAAAATTTCTTTTGTAAGACCGTTTTCTTCTGCAGTATCAACATATTCTCTCCAAGAAATTTTGCCAACACCCAAACTTTCAAGAGTTTCTGTATTGTCCCAGTAATCAAAGATAACAGTATCATAAACGTAAATATTATCAAATAATTCTAACCCTGCTGCTGGCAACTCCACGCCAAGTTGCGGCTCATAAAAAATAGAAAAGCCGCTCTCCACATTTGCCGTGAGAGCAGCAAGTATAACGCTTGTTAAACTGCAAGTGATTGTGAAAAGAAATAGAACTGCCAATCCTGTGAATTTAAGCCTGTTTT
>CANQCE010000087.1 GCA_947589655.1 uncultured Clostridia bacterium
AAAAAGTTCACAGACTTGGGTGCAAGAATCCCAAAAGGCGTTTTGCTTGTTGGGCAGCCGGGGACTGGAAAAACTTTGCTTGCAAGGGCAGTTGCTGGCGAGAGCAAAGTGCCATTTATTTCCATAAGCGGCTCTGACTTTGTTGAAATGTTTGTGGGCGTGGGCGCATCACGTGTGCGCGATTTGTTCGACCAAGCAAAGAAAAACAAACCTTGCATTGTGTTTATTGACGAAATTGATGCCGTGGGCAGGCAGAGAGGTGCAGGGCTTGGCGGCGGAAATGACGAGCGTGAGCAGACCTTAAACCAACTGCTTGTTGAAATGGACGGCTTTGAACCTAACGAGGGCATTATTGTCTTGGCGGCAACGAACCGCAGCGATGTTTTAGACCCAGCGCTTATGCGTCCGGGCAGATTTGACAGGCAAATTTATGTTCATATTCCTGATGTTAAGGGCAGGGAAGGCATACTCCGTATTCATGCAAGGAACAAACCAATTGATGAAAGTGTTGATTTTAACGTGCTTGCACGTATAACAACAGGTTTCACCGGCGCCGACATTGAAAATATGCTGAACGAGGCAGCAATTTTGGCAGCACGTGCAGGCAGGCCAAAAATTATTATGGAAGATATCACCGAAGGCATCAACAAGGTGATTATGGGCCCACAGAAAAAGAGCCGCGTTATGACTGAAAAAGAAAGAAAACTTACCGCTTATCACGAGGCAGGGCACACTATTATTGCCAAGAAGATGAAATATTGTGACGATGTGCAAGAGGTTTCTATTATTCCACGTGGGCACGCAGGCGGATACACTATGCAGCGCCCAGAAACTGACGATATGACCATGAGTTACAACAAGGCAAATGACTACATTGCAATGTGCATGGGCGGCAGGCTGGCAGAGGAAATTTTATTTAAAGATATTACAAGTGGTGCTGTTTCTGACATCCAGCAGGCAACCAAAGTGGCTCACAGTATGGTTTACGATTGGGGCATGAGCAAAAAGGTTGGGTTTATGTCTTTGGGTTCTTCCAGCACAGTGTTTATTGGCAGAGATTATCAGACAAAGAACGATTTTTCCGAAAAACTTGCTGCTGTGGCAGATGACGAAATGCAAGAAATTTTGAATTCTAACTACAATCGTGGCAAAAAAGTTTTGGAAGAAAACATTGAATATTTGCACGAACTTGCCAAACTTTTGCTGGCGCGTGAAACCATTTATAAAGAAGAAGTTGACATGATACTTGCTGGCAAAAAGACGGAAGAAATCGTTCAAATTATGGAAGAAAAAGAACGTGCAAGAAAAGAGCGCGAAGAAAAACTTAAAAGCCAGAAAGATAAACTTGACAAACTTGAAAACTTCCGAAGGAAATTGGCAGACGGTGAAAATTTCTTGAAAATGGGCATTATCACTCAAGAGGAACTGGATGCACTTAAAAAACAATATGTGGAGTTTGAAAAGGCTTTAAATCAGGAAATTGAAAGCATTGACAAGCCGAAAGAACAGCCAGAAGAACAGGCAAAAGAAGATGCAAAACCTGAAACAGAGGGCGAGAAAGCCGAAGAAAAACCAAAGGACAAGGCAGAGCCTGAAAAAGAGGAAAATAAAGACGAAAAGCCTGCCAAAACCACAACCACAAGAAAGCGCACTACAACAAAAACAGATAAGAAAGATGACAACGATAGCGAGGATAAGTGATGGAAGAAGAAGTTAAGCAAGAACAAACAAATCAAGAAATAAATCATGAGCAAGAAGTTCAGCCAGAACCAGAAGCAAAGCAGGGGGCTGCTGAAGTTATTGAAACTCCAGCCGAAGTTCAGCCAGAGCCTGAAAAATTAAAAAAGCCTGAAAAAGCAAAAAAATCTAAGAAACAAAAGCCAAGTGATGAAAACTTGACAGAAGATGAACTTTATGCAAAAATTCAAACCGAAAAACTGTTAAAAAAGCGACAAACCAAAAAAATTGGCACTTTTGTGGCCTTATGTGTGGCAATGGCACTTGCAGTTTGTATTATTGTTTTGGCGGCTGTTCCTGTTAGCCTTAAACCAAGATGTGTAAAATCTGATTTTGACGAAGTTTCTCTTATCGTGGGCGACATAGCCGACAGGCACTACGAAAAGGGCGATGAGAAATATGACGAATTTGTCTCTTATTTCAACAAGGCGTTCAGCCAACCATATCTTTCGGCTCTGTTCAGCGGCTCGCTATTTGATTATCAAATTGAAGAAAATTATGATGCCCTTAACAACAACGCCAGAGAGGTTATAAGAAATCGCGTGGGCAAAAGCAGCAATCTTGTGCAACTTTCATACCGCACACAACAAGTTATTACATTGCAAAACGGCAAAAAGTATGAGCCAACAAAAGCCAACACAGACAAACTTACTTTTAAAGATGTTTACTTTGTTGTTGAAAAGGATGCAGGGGTAAAACAAGTTGCAATTTACTTTGTGGCAAACTATCCACACTATACAGATGGGCAGTTGGATGACCTTCCAAATTACAGGCTTGTTACCATTACAGTCAGGGCGGACACCAGCGTTATTTACAATGCTTGGGCAACCTTAACGAACGAATAACATAACTTTTTGATAAATTTGTTAAAAATTGTTGACAAACGCTTTGTTTTGTGTTAGAATATTGCAGATTAAAAAATCTTCCGAAGACCGCAAGTGCTAATTTAGCGTAAACACTTTGGTGTGCTTGCCGAGGAAAAGTGCAAAGAGTTTAATTTATCTCTGTAACTTTTCCGTGGTTACAGAGATTTTTTGATTATAAACGCAAAATCTTGTTATTAAAAGGAGGTAAAAGATGAGTGCTAATTTAGAAGCAAAAAAACAACTTGTTGAGGAAATTAAAGAAAAATTTTCCAAGGCAAAAACAATTGCTTTTGTGGACTATCGTGGGCTTACTGTGGCAGAAGACACTGCACTTAGAAAAAAGTTTCGTGCCGCTGGCTGCGATTACAAAGTTTACAAAAACCGCTTGATGTTGAAAGCACTTAACGAACTTGGCATTGAATGTCCTACAAATTACTTTGAAGGAACAACTGCTGTGGCTGTTGGCTACGAGGACGAAGTTGCACCTGCAAAAATTGTTAGCGATTGCATAAAAGAAACAAAGAAAATGTCAATTAAATTTGGCATTTTGAACGGCGTTTGCGTTGATGCTCACAACATTGAGGAACTGGCAAAACTTCCATCCAAGGAAGAACTTATTGCCAAACTTTTGGGAACTCTCAACAACACTGCTGCAAGTTTGTGCAGAGTTCTGTCCGCCCCAGCACGCGGGCTTGCTGTTGCTTTGAACGCCATTGCAACAAAATAGTAAAAATTGTGGCTTAATTGCCATAAGTGCTGAAAAAAACAAAAAAAACAAATTAAAAAAGTCAAAAAAAACAAAAAGGAGAATAAAAAAATGGCTGATATTAAAAATTTAGTTGAAGAAATCAAAAAATTAACAATCGTTGAAGTTTCCGAACTTGTAAAAGCTTTGGAAGAAGAATTTGGCGTTAGCGCTGCTGCACCAGTTGCAGTTGCTGCTGCACCAGCCGCTGCCGGCGCTGCTGCACCTGCTGCAG
>CANQCE010000088.1 GCA_947589655.1 uncultured Clostridia bacterium
CAAGCAGAATTTTTGAAAGCCCATCCAAATTTTTGATTTGATTTTTGGAAAATACAATCAGCCTATTTTTCATCCCTGAACACCTTTTTGTTGCTAACCAAATATTTTCCTGCCGAAACAAGTGTTAAAATAACCGTGGCAGCCAAAAGCACATAACCAATAAGGCACAAAACAGTGTTTGCTGTGCCCTTGATTGCATAGTAAAATTCTTCCACAACAAATGCGTAAGCAAAGTAATAAATAAGTGTTACAAATTGGAAAACCGCCTTAATTTTGCCATAAATATCGGCAGCCAAGATAACATTTTTTGCAGCCGCAATTTGACGCAGAGCGGAAATAATAAATTCCCTCCCCAAAATGATTATGCCAACAACTGCACCTACATATGTTGGGAAAATTGCTGGCTCAGCGCCGCTGCCGCCATTTGCCGAAATTGGCACTGCCACAAGCAAAATAATCCCCGCCATAATAAGCACCTTATCGGCTATGGAATCAAGAAACTTGCCCAGATTTGTCACCAAATTTCTGCTGCGTGCAATATGCCCATCAAGATAATCTGTAAAGCAAGCAATGGCAAACAAAAGCATGGCAACCAGTTTTCCATACGGAATGAAAGTTGCAAGATAGAAGAACACAAAAAGTGGAATAAGCAAAATCCTGCAAAGGCTTATTTTATTTGGAAGATTCATATCACCTCTCCTTTATAATTACTACCATCAAAATCGATGAATTTAACATTTAAAAACTCACCCACCTGTATATTTCCATTATCCACAATTTCAACACCAAAGTCAACTGTTGGAGAAAGAAATTCGCTGTGTCCCACAAAAACTCCTTTTGTTTCGTCAAAATAATCCACCAAAGTTTTAAAAGTTTGCCCAATTTTTGTTTTTGCGTTTTCAGTTGCTATGCGATTTTGAATTTTTTGAGCCTTTTTTAGGCGCAATTTCTTTGTAAAATTGGAAATTTGACCTTTCATAAAGTAAGCCGGAGTGTTCTCCTCTCGATAATAAGGGAAAAAGCCTGCATAGTCAAATTTTTCCTCTTGTAAAAACTGACACAACTTTTTAAAGTCCGCTCTGCTTTCGCCTGGATACCCCACAATAAATGTTGTGCGCAAGGCAATGCCAGAATGGTTTTGTTTTAAATCTTGCATTAGTGCGCGTGTTTTATCTTCGTTTAAATGCCGCCTCATGCTTGTTAAAATTCTGTTATCTATGTGCTGCAAAGGAATATCCAGATATTTGCACATTTTTGGCTCACTTTCAATGAATTGAATTAACTGCTCGCTTGTTTTTTCTGGATAAGCATAGTGCAGCCTAACCCACTGTATGCCATCAATCTTAACAAGTTTTTTGCAAAGTGCAATAAGCCTGTTCTCGCCATATAAATCTTCGCCATATCTTGTAACATCTTGTGCCACCAAAACAAGTTCTTTGATGTTGTTCTTTGCCAAATATTTTGCCTCGCTAACAATGTCGTCCATATCAAAACTTACATATCTGCCCTTAATGTGTGGGATTGTGCAAAATGAGCAAACATTGCTGCAACCCTCTGCAATTTTAAGGTATGCATAACTGCCGCGTGCTGTAAAAAGCCTGCCAAACTTGCTTGACGCCTTTGTTTCCTTCACTCCGTAAAGATTTTCAATAATTTCGCAAATTCTTTGGTTGTCAGCGGCGGTCAAAAACGCATCCACCTCAGGGATTTGTTTTTGCAATTCCTTTCTGTGCCTTTGCGCCAAACAGCCAGTTACAAGCAATTTTTCAAGTTTGTTTTTGCTCTTTAAAACGCACATGTCAAAAATATTGGAAAGCGCCTCTTTTTTTGCTGGGGTTATAAATGCACAAGTATTCACAATAACAATGTTTGCATCATTTACATCGTCAACAATTTCAAAGCCATAGTCTTTAAGCGCAAAAAGCATTTTTTCTAGGTCAACTCGGTTTTTGTCACACCCCAAACTTATGGCACTTACTTTTTTACCTTTCAATCTTTCGTCCATTTCTTTCGTCCTTTTAAAATCTTTTGTAAAAATTAATCAACAATCACTTTTCTTTTATTTCATACGGCTTGTTAAGCGTGCACACAAAATCTTCCATTTGCCTTTGAACATCGTCCAAAGCAAAAGGAACAAATTCTTTGCTCTTTTGATTTAGCATGGCATTTGCCACCGAATTACATAAAGCACAAGCAATACATCTTGAAGCATAGTCCCCTGCTTCCGAAGATGTGTCAAGCCTGCCCCAATCTTTTTTCCTGGCAACAACATCAATTGAATGGTCGTCATAGCCATCTTTCTGCAGTCCAGAACAAGCCAAGCCCAGCCTGTTTTTGTCTCGCACAACAAAACATCTTTGATTTTCGTTATAAAACGCTTCAAAACAAGGTTTTTCTTTGTTCTTTTCTGCTTTTTTAACAATTTCCGAAAGCCTTCCCTTGTCTTTTGATGAAATTTCCACATCGGTGCTTTCATCGGCAGCCATCTCCCAGAAATAATCAGTTTTCATCCACATTTCATCTTCTGGAGAAAGGACATTAAAAACTGGGGCGTCTGGAAACCGGTCTGGGATTAACGACCAAACGCCATATGATATTTCAAAAATTTGTGAAAAAATCAGGCGTTGTTCACTTTCCGTGTAATGCAATTCGCTCATTTTGGTGGCAAGGTTGGAAAAGATTTCTGATACATTTAAATCTCCCATACAATGTGCGAAAATTGTTATATTCCTAACATTTTTGCACGCCGATTTTACATCAATTTTCTTGCCATCTTTTGAAATTAAAGGGACAAACAATTTATCAACCAAATAGGCGCAGTTTTCTATTTTATTTTCCCTTTGTGTAATTCCGCCATTGTAATTCACTGTTAAAATATCAACATCTTCTGCAAAAGAGCCCAACAAATGTTGGATGAGTTTTGCATAGCCATTGGCAAATTTATTGTTTTCCGTGCCGCTTCCGCCAAAAATTAGAATAATCGGCTTTTCAACTTTATATTTAGAAAAATCAACCTCTTGCCAATGATGTTCAACATTGTCATCAAGAATTCTTTTCCCAACAATAAACTCGCCTTTTTCTTTCATACATCCTCCTGTAAATGCAGCACCACAATTTTGGCTAATCAACGCCAACTCACTCGCCCCCAACGCCACTTGCACCGCCCCTTCGAAGGCTCTCACACCGCCCTACTTACTCCTACTCTCAAAACACGCCTTAAAATTTTTGAAGGAAAGAACTGCGTTCGCTCTCGAAAATTTTAAGGCACCTTAGCCGAACAAAGACGGACTTTCAGTTGATACTTAGGCGACAATTTATGGGGCCCCCAAAAGTGCCTGCCACTTTTGGGGAGAGGAACAAACAAGCGTCAAAGCGATGCTTTTTGAACTTGTTCAAAAACGAGCCTAAGCGCCGTTTGTGACGAAGTTG
>CANQCE010000089.1 GCA_947589655.1 uncultured Clostridia bacterium
GCAAAAAAATCTTCGTTTAAAATATCTTTGTAAGAAACCTGATAAGTTTGCTCGCTCTCCGCAGCAAGATTCACCAAAATGCCAAGTTTTACAGTTGCCCCCTCATAAGTTCTGCATGCCCAAGCCTCCAACCCATTGATTATGCCCAATATTGTGCTTGTGGCGCTTTCGGTAACACTTTCAATAAGTGCCTTTTCAATTGCCATGTTGTTCAACTGCCCAAGATACATCTTTTCAGATATGTCCATGCCTGAAACTTGGCTCAATTCTTTAATAATTGACCTTATCAAATTAACTTCAAACGATTTAAATGGCTGACCACGCTTTAAAACCAAACGATAATCATCCGTTTTACTTGGTTTAAGCAGAACGGTATTCCCTTTGCCCAGAGCCACCTCTAAATCTCGGGCAGAACTTTCCATTTCGCCCACAAGTTGTGCGCCTGTAAACAATGGAACAATCAGATTTTCAACTGCATCATAAAATTCCGACTTTTCCATAAAACGCCTCTCTAAATATCTTTCAATTTCATTTTAAAAATTTTTTCTTTTTTCTGTCAAGCAAATTGAAAGAATTTTCAAATTTTTATGGCTTATTTGCAAACTCCTCGCGTATAAGGTCCAAGGTTTTGTTTTCAATGCGCGATATATAAGAGCGTGAAATTCCCAAAACTTCGGAAACTTCCTTTTGCGTAAGCGCTTTGGGGCAATCTAACCCATAGCGGAGTTTGATAACTTTTTGCTCGCGTTCGCTCAGTTTTTCGTTTATAATTTTACGCACCTTTTGCATGATAAGATTGTTCTCAACCTGCACAAAAATTTCTTCATCATCCGAGGCAAGCACATCCTTAAGTTCCAAATCTTTGTCGTCATCGCCGTTGCTTGTAAGGCTGTTTATAGAAACCACATTTTTGTGCTTTTTATTTGCGCGGATGAGCATTAAAATTTCGTTGTTTATACATCTTGCGGCATATGTGGAAAGTTGCACTTTTTTGCCGTAATCAAAAGTGTCTATGGCCTTTATAAGCCCAATTGTGCCAACAGAAATAAGGTCGTCTGCCTCCAATGAGTTGGTGTATTTTTTCACAATGTGGGCAACCAAGCGCAAGTTGTGATTTATCAGCTTTTCACGTGCTTTTTTGTCCCCTTTTTTCATCTTTTCAAATTCAGTTTTTTCTTCTTCAAGCGTCAGCGGTTTTGGGAACCCCTGCACCGTGTTAACATAGTTTGTAAACAAACAAATTCTGCTAAAAAAATAGGCAAAACTTTCAAAAACCATACAAATTCTCCTCTTGAATTTATATGTTGAAATTTGTCGTTTTTTGCCTAATGTTAAAAAAAGTGGTCAAGTTATAAAAATAAAAACCGCTTTGGCTATGCGGTTTACAAATAAATTTTTCTAACCAAAAAGTTAACAAACCTTAAAGGCAAAATGCGTATCAGGAAGGAAATTGATTTGCCTGTGAGTGGAAAAACAACCGTGCCCATTGCAACGCGAAGCGGTGGATTTTTCTTTTTGACAACTTTTAAAACCTTTTTTGCGATAAAATCTGGGCTGGCACCATTATGCTCTGATTTCTCCATATTTTCAATGCCCTTTTTCTCTCTGGCATCATTCCCAATTTGCACAATTCTTGCACTTGTAAAGTTTGTGTTGACATCACAAGGCATAAAAGTTGTAACTTTAATTTTCTTTGCACGCAGTTCGGTTGCAAGCGCCCTTGAAAAACTTTCTATTCCTGCTTTGCTTGCACTGTAACAAGCCTGATAAGGCAGCGGAATGATTGAAGCGAGCGAGCCTGTGAAAATAATTTTGCCGCCTTGGTTTATGTGCGGGATGAAAAGGTTTGTAAGTTTCATATGAGCAACAAGGTTCACGTTCATAATTTTGTCAATGGCACTGATGCTTGCATTTTCAAGAAGCCCACCCACGCCCATGCCAGCGTTGCAAAACAAAAAGTCAATTTTATGTTTAGAGACAATTTCGTTCACAATGGCTTTCACTTTTTCGTCATCACAAATATCACATTCGTAACTTTTTTCAAAAATGCCCTCCTCATTGCCACTTAGTGAAATGTTAAAAATTTTCACACCTTCTGCCAAAAGCCTTTTTGAAATGGCAAGCCCAATTCCGCTGCTGCCACCAGTTATAACTGCAATTTTGCCTTCAAGTTTTCTTTTCATATTTTCTCCTTTATAACACGCTTTTCACAATATGTGGTGTATTATGCATTGCGTAATACACCACATTTAGAGCAGTTCTTCAACAAATTCTTTTGCATTGAACTTTTCAAGGTCTTCCACTTTTTCGCCTGTTCCCACAAACACAACTGGCAAATTGTATTCTCTTTCAATAGCAATTACAACTCCACCTTTTGCGGTGCCATCCAATTTTGTAAGAACAATGCCATCAATTTTTGCATACTCTGCAAAAGCAGATATTTGCGACAGTGCGTTTTGCCCTGTGGTGGCATCAAGCACAATAAAGTTATATTTGTGCGCCTGTGGATATTCTCGCTCTATTATTTTTTCAATCTTTTTCAGTTCTGCCATAAGATTGGTTTTGGTGTGCAGCCTGCCAGCCGTATCCACCAAAAGAACGTCTGTGCCTGCCGCCTTTGCACTTGCAATGCCATCAAATACAACCGCCCCTGCATCAGCACCCTCTGCATGTTTTATAATTCTGGTTTTGGTTCGCTCTGCCCATTCGGCAAGTTGAGAAGATGCTGCCGCACGAAAAGTGTCGCCTGCAACAAGCGTGACGCTTTTTTTCTGGTCTTTAAAATATTGTGCCATTTTGCCTATTGTGGTGGTTTTTCCCACTCCGTTCACGCCTATAATTGTTATAATGGCAGGATATTCAATTTCAACCTGCGGTGCACTTGTTAAAAGGTTTTCCAGTATTTCTTTTAACAGCACCCGCACATCTTCGGCTTTGCGAATTTTGCGTTTGTGGCTCTCCTCTCGCAGTTCTTCGGCAATTTCCATAGAGGTTTTAACGCCAATATCGCAAGAAATAAGTATGTCTGTCAGTTCGTCAAACAAATCATCATCCACTTCTCCGTGGCTTAAAAGTGCATCAAGTTTGCGGTTTAAGGCATCTTTTGTTTTTTTCAGCGCATTGCCAATTTTTTTAAAAAGTCCCATAATTTATTCCTTTTATGAATTTGCAGTTTCTGCCTGCTTGATTGCTTCCGAAAGTTTAACAGAGACAATCTTTGAAACGCCTTTTTCTTCCATAGTCACGCCGTAAAGGCTGTCCGAAAGTTCCATTGTTGGCTTTCTGTGCGTGATAACAATAAATTGTGTGCTTTGTGACAGCCTTTTAAGATAAAGAGCAAATC
>CANQCE010000090.1 GCA_947589655.1 uncultured Clostridia bacterium
GGTTATAAGCACACCGTCACTTACGCCTGCAACAATTCTGTTTCGGCGTGGAAAAGTGAACTTTTTTGCGACAAAAGATGGTGGATATTCGCTTAATAACAAGCCTTTTTGGGCAATTTCGTCTGCCAGATTGTTGTTCACAGAAGGATATATGTGGTTAAACCCTCCTCCCACAATGGCGATTGTTTTTCCGCCAACATCCAGCGTGGCTTTGTGAGCAATGCAGTCAACCCCATAGCAAAGTCCGCTGACAACCACCACCCCACTTTGGGCAAGTTCTTTGGCAAAATTCTCCGTTACAAGTTTGCCGTAACTTGTTGGCATCCTTGTTCCAACAATGGCAATGCATTTGCTTTTTAAAAGTGACAAATCCCCTTTTGCATAAAGAAGCAGCGGCCTGTCTGGCAAGTTGATAAGCGAATTTGGATAATCGCTGGAAAACACTGTGACAATGTTAATGCCTTTTTCCAACATATTTTTTATGCTGCCATCCAAAAGTGTGGCATCATATGCGTCTTTAAGGCGTTTTAATTCTTCTGCGGACAAAATTTTTGTCACCTCTGGGCTGGAGAAAAGTTCGTCCATAGAAAAATCTTGCAAGGTTTCCAAAAGCGCCTCTTGCTTTTTGTTTGGAATTTCTTGCATGGACATAAACACCAAAAATCTGTCTTTGTTAGATATCAAACCCCACCCCTTTTAAATTGACCAATATTTTCTATCAAGTCCGCGATAAGATATTGCCTCGGCAATGTGTTGTGGCTGAATTTCTGCGCTTCCTTCAAGGTCGGCAATGGTGCGCGCCACTTTCAGAATTTTGTCGTGCGCTCTGGCGGAAAGTTTTAAGTTGTTAAAAGCCATTTCCATAAGTGAAACGCACTCTGGCGAAAGATGACAAAACTTTTTCATTTGCGGCACGCTCATTTTGGCGTTTGCATAGTTTTTTTCGCCTTTAAATCTTTCAAGTTGAACCTGCCTTGCCCTGTCCACACGCTGCTTTATTTTGGCAGAACATTCTTCTTTTTCAGCACTGTTAAGTTCGGCATATGTAATGTTGTCAACCTCAACTTGAATGTCAATTCTGTCCATAATTGGCCCTGAAATGCGTGAAAGATACTTATGAATTTGCACTGGCGAGCATTTGCACTCATGGTCCCTTGAACCATAATAGCCGCAAGGGCAAGGGTTCATGCTGGCAATAAGTGTGAAATTGCACGGATAAGTTACCGTTTGGTTTAACCTTGAAACCGTTATAATCCCATCTTCCAGTGGCTGACGCAAGGTTTCAATCATCTGTTTGGAATATTCAGGAAACTCGTCTAAGAACAGCACACCATTGTGCGCCATGCTCACTTCGCCTGGCTTACTTTTGTTCCCACCGCCTGTCATACTAACGGCAGTGGTTGTGTGGTGCGGAGAGCGGAACGGTCTGGTTGTGATTATGCCTTTCTTCAAATCAAGTTCTCCGGCAACAGAGTGAATTTTTGTAACTTCCAAGGCTTCTTCAAAAGTCAAATCTGGCAAAATTCCAGAAAAACACTTTGCTAGCATGCTTTTTCCGCTGCCAGGAGGGCCAACCATAAGCACATTATGCCCACCTGCCGCAGCAATTTCCAATGCACGCTTGGCTTGCGCCTGCCCCTTAACATTTTCAAAATCAAGGGTGTTCACATTTGCAGAGGCAACCTCGCTGAAAGATTTTATTTCCAGAGGTTGCAGTGGCTGTTCGTTTTCGTTGTTTAAAAAATCAACCGTTTCTTTTAATGATGAAAGTGCATACACAGTAAGGCCGTCTATAAAGCGTGCCTCCTCGGCGTTTTCCTTTGGGATAATCACCTGTTTATAGCCTGCCTCTCTGGCAGAAATGAGCATTGGCAGCACGCCCTTAACTTTTTTTATAGAGCCGTCCAGCGAAAGTTCGCCAATGAATATGTAACCTTTGTAATCTTTTGTTTTTATCTGCTCAGATGCTGAAAGTATGCCAATTGCAATGCCAAGGTCATACATAGGCCCCTCTTTTTTAACATCTGCAGGTGCCAAATTTATTGTATAGTGTTTAACCGGATATTCAAGTGCAGAGTTGCGGATTGCCGATTTAACCCTGTCTTTTGCCTCTTTAACGGATGTGTCACCAAGTCCAACAATTTCAACCCCCGGAACTCCGCCAACCATATCGGTTTCAATTTGAACAGGAAAACCTTCAATGCCAACAAGTCCAAAACTTAAAATTTTAGATAACATTTTCACCTCAATACAAAAACTTCTTTTTAATTATATCAAATTTCCCTTCTTTTTCAAAACAATATTTAAGCAATATGTAAAATTTAATAAAAAAGTGGGGTCTCTCCCCACTTTTTGTTTGTTAAGAATTTACATAAACCCCATGCCAAATAAAAACAATGATGCCACAGCGAAACAAAACGCTATAATTGCCCATTTAACAATTTTAACTTTTCGCATCTTCTTGTTAAACTCTTTTTTGTAGGCAGGCAAAGCCGCTTCGAACGCTTCATTTGAAACTTGTGTTTTGTTTACAATTTCCGCCCTATAAACCTTAAATTCTTCCTCAAGTTCCTTTTTAAAATCGGTCAAATATTTGTAAATCAGCCACGCACCCCAAAAAATTGCAAGCAAACATAGAAGGGCAAGCACAAAGTAAGCAAAACCCTTCCAAAACCTGTTCAAAATGGCAAATATAGCCACCAACACAATGTCGGCGGCTGTGAATATATATGGCAAGTTTTTCATTTCATCCTCTAAATGTTAGCAACTGCAAAAATATAGATAACCACAATCACAACGGTTGCCACAATCCAAGCAACAAGCCACCAAATGTTGTGCTTGTTCCAACCTGTGCCACGCTTGCGCAAAGTCCAGTAAAGCCCAAGCCAAATGCAAATGATGTATGCAAGGCACTCGCCAATTGATGCAAACGCCTGCTCAATTTGCGGACTGTTAGATTTGAAAATCAAACGCAAAATAAGTGCGATTGCAATGAACATAATCGCAAAGTAAGCAACACAATCCAAAATTTTGGTTGAAGACCATGTTCTTGGCGTTCTTTCTTTTCTTGTTTTGGTTTTCTTTTCTTTTTGTTCAGTGTTCTCAGCCATATTTTTTTCTCCTTTATTTGTTATGTTATTTTGTTTTTAAAAGTGAATCCACTTATAAAAGCCCTTATTTAGCGGTTTCTGTAAACCTGCTCTCGCGGATTACGTTAACCTTAATCTGCCCAGGATATTGCATTTCGTTTTCAATTTTTTGTGCAATATCTTTTGCCATAAACATTGCCTCGCTGTCAGATATTTGCTCTGGTTTTACAATAATG
>CANQCE010000091.1 GCA_947589655.1 uncultured Clostridia bacterium
TGCTGCTCTCACGGCAAACGTGGGTAGCAGTTTTTCTATTTTTTATGAGCCGCAAGTGGACGTTTGGCAAACAACAAGTTATGCGGATGAAAATTATTCTACAGAGGACTTTTTAATTCCTTTGATTAAAATGGTGAAGGGATATTCTGGAACATTGATTTTTGACTTTTGGGACAATGGAACCATTGCAGGTGTGGACCCAACGGAAATGTCGAGATTTGATATTGGGAATGGGAAGGCTTTTACGATAGGCGATAGTCTTATTTCGGATGGACAAAATTTTACTTATTCGTACACATGTATATCTACAAATTATCAGGGGATAAAAAAGGAAAATCTAAAAATTTCTGAAGCCATTATTTTTGACGGTCGGCAATGGGGTGTTTCTTTGCAGTTGGATGATTGGAAAGCGCAAACAATAGCAAATTCAATGGATGTGACGGCAATGGCACTTTTTGCCGATGATGTTTGCATTGTGCTGACAAACGCTTGGATAAATATTGGCCAAGCAAACGGAATACCTTCAGATGTTCTGTTTGGAGATTACACTTGGGACCAACTTGTGTTTGGCAGCCTAAGGTTTTATGACGGAGATTTGGAAGATTCGTATTTATTTGAAAATATAAGTATCCCTTTTCTTGACTTTGGCTTTTTGCAATATCATTATAATGCTAACAAAAGAGTGGAAAACGATGTTCGGTGGAGTTGTTATGCAATGTTTGGGCCGGACCCACATATTGATGTGATTGACTTTGGTGGCTTGGCATATGGCAGTGATATTGGCATGGTAATTCACCCTTTTAGCGATTTGGAGAGGACAATTTTTATTTGCGATTGGTATAGCGCCGACATTTGGACATGGCGCGTGGACGGCGAAAACTTTGTCTGCGAAAACCCTGATGGGAACATTGAAGGTGATGGCTACTTTGACCTTTTCCCTTTAACACTTGATTTTATAAAGGCTGGGCACGATATAATGGTGCCGAATGTGATTCCTCCGGTTTCCCTTGCTTCATGTGAAATAGATTTTAACAAATGGACAGGACCGAATAGTTTTATAGATGAAAATGGAGAGGATGTTATCCAAAACGGCACATGGATTGTGGTGCCACCTGCTGACCTTAAAAATTTTAACAGTTCAGATGCTCTGGTCTCAAAATTTTTGATGGTAGAAAGTTATCTTTCACAATATGACCAAATGTCGTTTTGCATCAACCTTAACGATATGAGCCGTGTGCATATTTTAACTAACAGACCAGTTTTTCATCTTGATTTGCAGGCGTAGATAAAAAATAAATATTTTCTTTTTTCTTTCGCATAATAAAAATATGAAAAAAGAAGATGGCAAAAAAGTTGACAAAAATCAGCAAAAAAGCGAATTGCAAACGAGCAAAAAAAACGCAAAAAATGCTGAAAAAATTGAAAAAAATCAGAAAAAACATCAAAAAAACAAGAAAAATGTTGGACTTTTGTGGTTTTTGGGCACATCTGCATTGGCGGTGGCGTTGCTTATAACGTGTCAGTTATTTTTTGAAAATGCACTAACTGGCAAAGAGCGTTTTTATGACAACACGCGCATCAATGGCATTGATGTTGGTGGCATGAGTGTGGCGGAAGCGGAAAATGTGGTTTTAACGGATATGTTAAACAGCCGCAAAGATATTGAAATTGAACTTACGCATGGTGACAAAAGTTGGGTGCTTAATGGCAGCGATTTTGAAGTTTCAAACAAAATTGAGCCACAGATTAAACAACTTTCTAAATATGGCAGGAACGGAAATTTCTTCCAGAATTTGTTTAAACAAAAAAAGATAGAGCAAAATGGGCAAGATTTTAAAATTTCATACACAAATGTGCTTGCGGATGTTGACGAAAAATTGGAAGAAATTATTGGCGAGGTTGAACAAGAATCAAAACCTGCCAGCCTTGTTTTCAAGCCAGAAAGTGAGGATGTTTTTGTGGTGGATGAAGGGCAAAGCACAATTTTGGTGGAAAGAGACAAACTTAAAACAGAAATAGACACCGCACTTTTGCAATCCAAAAAAGTTAAAATTGAAATTCCAATTATTGAAATTGACGAGCAAATTGATATAGAGGCGCTTAAAAACAGCGTGGGCAAGCGCAGCGAATTTTCCACATCTTATGCTTCAAGTTCTGCCGCAAGAAAGAACAATGTAAAAAGGGCGCTGGAAAGTTTTAATGGGCTTATTGTCCAGCCTGGGCAGACGGTTTCGTTTAACGAAATCACAGGTGCAAGGAACGAAGAAAATGGATACAAATCCGCGCATATAATTGTGGGAGGCGTGTATGTTGACGGCGTGGGCGGCGGAGTTTGTCAGGCGTCCACAACGCTTTACAACGCGCTGCTTTTGGCGGACATTGAAGTGCTGCAGGTCAATCATCACTCGCTGCCGGCAAGTTATGTGCCACTTTCGTTTGATGCCATGGTTTCGGGCAGTTACAGCGATTTGGTGTTCAAAAACAATCTGGAAAATCCAATTTACATTCGCACTCTTGCCGACAATAACAATGTGACGGTGCAAATTTATGGTCAGAAGTTGGAAGAAGGCATGGTTATCAAGCGCCGTGCCGAACTTGTAAAGGTTCTGCCGCACAACGGAGATAAAATTTTGCCGGACACCAAAGGCGAGTTTTCGTCAAAAATACTTTACAAAGGCGAATATTATCGTGTAAAATATCCTAGAGAAGGGTATGAAAGCAAGGGCTATTTGCAGTATTTCAAAAACGGCGAACTGATTGAAGAAAAAGAAATCCGTCACGATTTTTATGCCGCTCAGGATGGGGTTGTAATGGAAGGCGTGGAAAGTACTGTTGAAGGGATGACAATTCCTGCCAGCGATGTGAAAATAATTAAGCCCCAAAAAGTGACGAAACAGACCGAAGAAAGCGTGAAAAATAAACTTGAAAAGCAAAATCCAAGCGAATTTATGCCATAAAAAATTGCCCTTTTCATATGTTATAAATAAATGGGAACAACAAAGCAGCCAAAAGACAAAGAAATGTCAATAAAAAGAAAAATCATAAGAACAACACTTGTGTGTGTTGGGCTTGCATTGTTTTTTTTGCTGCTTTATTATGTTTTGGTTTGGACTGGTGCATGGGAGACCATAAATTCGGTTGAAAAAATCCGCCGCCTAATTTTAAAGTGGGGCTTTTGGGGGCGGTTCGTTTTTGTTATGTTGCAGTTCTTGCAAGTCACGTTCATTCCGCTGCCTTCCACTGTCACCACGCTTGCAGGGGTGCTTATTTATGGGCCGCTGCAAACGGCACTGTTA
>CANQCE010000092.1 GCA_947589655.1 uncultured Clostridia bacterium
TTGGCAGGGGTGGAAGGAATCGAACCCTCCTCTGGAGTTTTGGAGACTCTCATTCTACCGATGAACTACACCCCTATATTTAAATGCTTGGCGTTTTTTTAAACTTAAGTGCATCGTTTAAATAGTGTTGCCATGCTTTCATATTTTACTATAATTTTGGATGCAAGTCAATAAATTTTTAAAATGTTTTTAAATTTCAAAATTTTTGTGCTATAATTTGTCTAGTTTGGAGGCATTATGACGCAAAGAATTGTCAGCAAAATTTTGGATAGCAATGTTTTTGTGTGCGGCGAGGACGGTGAGTTTTTTATTGTGGATGCTGGGGCGGAGGTGGAAGATGTCGCCTTGGCTTTGCAAAAATGTTATGAACGTGCGAAAAAAGATTTTGTGCCAGATGATTTAGGTGGCAAAAGAGCGTTTGTTGAAGGTTTGCCAAAGGTGGTGGGCGTTTTGCTCACGCATGGGCATTATGACCACTGTTATTTTGCACAAGAATATGCCAAAAGGTTTGGATGTAAAATTTATTGCAGTGCTGAAGCGGAAGAATATTTGAAAAATCCCGATTACAATTACAGCGAGGGCAAATTTTCCGTGCAAGACTTTTCGGATTTTGTGTTTTTGAAAGGTGACGGCGTTTTGTCGCTTGGGAATATGCAAGTGGAATATTTTGCACTTGGCGGCCACAGCAAAAGTGACATCTGCTATCACTATGGCGATGAAATTTTTGTGGGAGATGTTTTGCTTGGGCGTGACATGGGCAGAATTGACCTTTATGGCGGCAGCAAGCAGGCGATGCAAACCAGCCTTAAAAAACTTGTGGACACAAACTACCGCATCATGCACGCAGGGCATGGCGAGGATATGCCAAAATCTGCTCAGGACAAGGTTGCAAAACTTTGGATAAGGTTTTTGACGCGCAGCGGAAATTAAACCAATTTAATTGGCAAAGTTAAACGAATATGATATAATGTTTTTATAAAAATTTGGATTTTATATTAAAAAATCTGCCAAAAAAGCAGGTTTTTTATTTTTTTTAAGCATTTTTTCGCCTTATTTTATGAATTTTTTGATATTTTTTTTATTTATTTTATTTTTTTAATTTATAAATTTTTCTATTTTTAATCTTTATTTTAATTATTTATTTTTTGTTTTTTTAACTATTTTAATTATTTTTTTTCAGGCGCTTATCGTCACCGGTGAGCAGCAGGTTGATGGAAGTTTCGCGGTCGGCTATGCGCGAGCAGATGCGTTCATCGTAACGTTCGCGGATGTCCATTAAATCTAAATTTGTGGTGATGACGGTTGGCAGGCGGCGCATTTTGCGCTCGTTTATTACAAGATAGAAAAATTCTTGCGTGACATTTTTATACATTGGCTCGGTGCCAAAATCGTCTATAAAAAGCACTTCTGGTTCAATGTATTTTTGCACGCCGTCATCTTTTTGCTTTTTGGAAAACTCGCGAAAATCTTGGTTCATAGCATATGCGGTGGCAATTTTAACCACTTTTCCTTGGGAGATAAGTTCGTTTGCCATGCAGCGAACAAGGTGCGTTTTGCCAACGCCAGTTGCGCCACTTAGAAGCACAAGATTTTTTTTGAAATCGCTTGCGCACCATTTTTTCATAAGTTCGTAATGCGCGGTGAGATTGCCGCAAGTTTTAATTGAACTGTTAAAATCTTCCAATTTTTCAAAGCCGCTGCCGGAGAGCAAAATTTTGGAAATTTCCGCTTTCAAACAAGTGCACATATTGCCATCTATGTAGCCTGTGTCTTTGCAGTGAGGACATGAGTAGGAAATTTGCACATTTTGAACATTATATTTCTTTTTTAAAGCGTCAATTTGTTTTCTTAGCGTGGCAATTTCTTGTTCGAGTTCTGACAAAGAATTGGAAGGAGATGTTTCGTCAGGCGAATTGTATGCAAGCAGGCGAGCGTGCTGGATGCTGGCACGTTGAAGAAGTGTGCTTAGGTTTTTGTATTCTTCATCTTCAAAAAGCGGTGCCATAATTTTTTGATATTCGCTTTCCGCATTTCTTCTTTTGGCGCGAATGTTGTTTAAAGCGGCTGATACAAGTTCTTGCTTCATATCACACCTCAATTTCGTCAATGGATTGGAACAGTGCGTTCATTTCTTCTTTGGTGTAACTGCGGCCGGTGGAGAAATTGGATTTGTTCGCCTTTGGTGCAACAATTTCAAACGAGCGTTTTGCATCCTCCAGTTTGGTTATTCCTTTGTCGTGAAGCGTGGAAAGAACGCTGGAAAGATATTGCATTGGCTGCTCTTTTCCAAGTGCCAGCGTGCAGGCGTAGGAGATGATTTCTTCGCTCAAATTCCATACGCTTGTCCAGATGCGGAACTTGTCGCGGTCGAACTGGTTGACGTTTCGTGACAGCCCAATTTCTTCCAAAATGGTCTTGATTTTTTTGTCGGTCGCCAGCACTCCGCTCATATATTCGCCCAAAGCCTTTTCGGTTAAAATGCCAAGTTTTTGCAGTTTGTTAAGGTGCTTGCCCATGCCTTCCAGCGTGCGGATGCCAGATTTGAAACAGTAGGTGGTAATTGTGGAAAGCATCTCGGCGGAAAAACCGCTCTCCAGCCATGGCAAAATGTAAGTGTCCACCACCGGCTCAAGATTTTCATAGTATAGGCCAAGATTTTTGACAACATCTTTGGCGGTAGCAAGCGCTTTTGTGGAAGACGCTTCAAAGTTTTGAATATCTTCAATTTCAAACAGCTTGTTGGCGTAATATTTGTCCAATTTTTTGTCTATGGCCTGGAAAAGATAAAAATCGCGGATATCTTTGCGGCTTTTTAGCGATTTTGCAACATATTCCACAACTTTTTCGTCAAAGCCTTCGTCAACAATCCACTTTTTGTAGAGGTCAAATTCGTCCATGGACAGCGCGCGTTTGATGCCAAGAATTTTGATAAGCCCTTCCATGCCGCTTTTCATGCTGTCAAGTTCAAAAATCTTTGCTTTAACGGCATCGGCGGTGGTGATTTTTTGGCTTGCCCACTCTTTGGCGACTGTGGTTATATAAGCATAGCCAATTTTGTCACTCTTTTTGTATTTCACGCAGTAGTCGATTACAAGCAGCAACGCCTCTTTTTCCATATGCAAACGCTCAATAATGTCGTAATATTCACGATATTCGTTAGGGGTTATCATCCTGCCGCGCAAAATTTCCTGCGCTTGAACATTAAAGTTCTCATATTTTTTTGCATTGTATTTTTTGTTGTTGGAAAGCACAT
>CANQCE010000093.1 GCA_947589655.1 uncultured Clostridia bacterium
ACAGGCTGTAATCGCCTTTCCAGTGCCTTGTCTTTTTCGATAAATTTTCTATATTCGTCAGTTGTGGTTGCCCCAATTGTTTGCAGTTCACCACGTGCTAAGTATGGTTTAAGCATATCTGCAGGACTGGTTTCGCCCTTTTCGCTGCCAGCCTGTGCGAGAGTGTGAATTTCGTCTATGAACACAATAATGTTGCCGTCTTGGATGATGGTTTCAATTGTGTCTTTTAATTTTTCTTCCATTTGCCCACGATACTTTGTGCCAGCCATAAGTCCACCCATTTCAAGGGCGAAGATGCTTTTATCTTTAAGTTCTTCTGGCACATCTCCACTGGCAATGGCGGCCGCAAGACCTTCCACAACAGCGGTTTTGCCCACGCCTGCCTCACCAATAAGCACAGGGTTGTTCTTGGTTTTGCGGCACAAAATTTCAATGATGCGTTGAATCTCTTCCTCTCTGCCAATAACTGGGTCAAGTTTATGCTGCCTTGCCTTTAAGGTGATGTCGCTGCCCATTTCCAGCAGTTTTTCAGGAAGTTTGCTGCCAACTTGAGAATTGCCGCTGCTATCTTCGGCCTTTTTGCCGTCTCTGTTAGACGAAATTTGCAGCGAGGCCATAAGTTTTGCTTTTATTTCATCAATATTCACATTGAAAAAGTTTTCAAGCATCCTTGTGGCATAACAACTTTTGTTAGAAAGTATTGCCAAAAGCAAATGCTCTGTGCCAATAAAAGAGTGCCCCAGTTCCATTGCTGCCTCTTGGGCAATTTGAAAAAGTTCCTTTGTGCGCGGTGTAAGTACCACATTGCCGAACAAAGACACTCCACTAGAAGATGCCTCGAACACCTCAAACAAAGCGGCCTCTGTCACGCCATAACTTGCAAGCAGTTTGGAAGCAGTGCAATCAGAAACGCTGACCAAACCATACAAAATATGTTCAGTTCCAACAAGGTTGCTGCCAAAACGCAGTGCAATTTTGCTGGCGTTTTTAATAACCTTTTCAATGCTGTCCGAAAAAAGTCCGTTGTTTAGTGCCATAATTTTTCCCTCCTAATAATTCTTGCCAAGAAAGTTGTAAAAAGCCAAAAAAAATTTGAAAAATTTATATAAATTTAACAAATTCTTTTATCTTTTTAGATATATACTCGCTTCGCTGCCGTTCTTCCTCTTTTTCAGACGAAAATTCTTTCAAATTTGCAGTGCACCCCTCCACAAACAATTTTTCAAAGGCTTTTATATCGCTTATCTCCAAAAGCCCCAGTGCCTGCCCAAATTTGATGAGAGAAAGTTTTTGTATCATCTCGCGCTCGGATAGAAGATAGCAGTTTTTCAAAATTCCGTAAGAGCGGCGGATTTCATCAATAAGTGCATTGTGATTGATTGCCAAAATGTCTTCCCTTGCCGACAGTTCCATCTGGCAAATTTGAAAAACATACTCCGCCACACTATCCAAAATTTCTTCTTCCGAAAGCCCAAGCGAATTTTGATTGGAAATTTGATAAAAACTGCCAAAGGTCTCCGTGCCTTCGCCGTATAGCCCCCTCACCGTAAAGCCGTGCTCTTTTGCCTCTTTGCGGATAAGTTCCACATCGCCAGAGCGTTCCAGTGCCGGCAGAAAAAGCATAACACTCGCCCTCATGGCAGTGCCAAGGTTTGCAGGGCTGGCGGTTAAAAAGCCATAGTCCGCCGAATATGCCACATCAATTTCCGAAAGCAGCATTTCGTCAAGTTGTTTAATCTCGCGATACGCCTTGTAAAGCGAAATTCCGCTCACGATGCACTGCTCGCGGATGTGGTCCTCCTCGTTTATCATAACCAAAAGGTGTTCGTCTGGCGAAACTGCCACCGCCGATATATCCTTGTTTTCAATTAACTCTTTGCTGATAATGTGCCGCTCAAGCAGTGCGTTACATTCGTTTAAAGAGAGGTTTTTTAAAGAGATAATATCAAAGTCGGCAAATTTTCTGATAGCATTTGAAACAGATGAAACAATGTAACTGGCATCGTCTTCATTTTTTAGTTTCGTGAAGAAATTAAAGCCAGAAACATTTCTGGCAAGCCTGATGCGTGATGAAATTGCAATGTTCTCAAAATTTTCGTCCAATCAAACTCCCCTTTTTATTCAAACTAAAAATCGGTTGTTGCTTAAAATGGTTTTAAGTGTTTGCTCTTTGCTTTGTTTGCTTGTGTCTAGAATAAATTTTTCGTCAAAATTTTGAGCCAGCGTGCTTTTTAACAGAACAAGAACCCTCTCGCCCATTTGGCAGTCTTCTGGACGCAATTTATCTCGCTCAACAATCGTTTTTTCGTCAGCAATCAAAGCCACAAACTTAATTGAAAAATTTTTAAAGTGCTTACATAGCCTCTGCAAATCTTTTTTGCTGATGATGTAATTAAACACCACATCGTAGCCGCTTTTAAGGCCGTTTTCAATCAGCCCCTCGCAGTTTTGCCAGAAAAGTGGCAGGTGATTGCCGTCCTTCCATGGGCTGACATATCCGCCCACCACCAAGTGATAGATGTCGTCACCTTCAATCAAAACACTTTTTTCTAAACTACCAGCCAGCATTTTTGAAATTGTGCTTTTGCCAACGCCTGCTGGGCCGGTTATCAAATACAAATCAGCCATAATCTCACCCCTTGTGCCTTTTGCCGCCAAAAAGAGCATCCACCGCCTGCTTTATCTCGGGCAGTTCGTAACATTTTTCACAGCCAACAAAGCCTGTTTCCAAAATTTCGCTCACACTTGTGTGGCATTTTGGGCACTCGTTCATATTTTCTCCTATTTGCAATTTACTTTCTTAAATTCATTTCAAAAAATGTTTTTAAGTTGTTTTCTTTTTTTCAATATTTCAATAGCAATTTTTTCTTAAACTTGCTACAACTTTATTTATTTTCGTCTTTTTCTATGCCTTTCATTGTCAGCGAGATACGTTTTTTGGCAAGGTCAACCGCCATAACTTTCACGTCAACAACATCGCCAACCTTAACAACATCGCTTGGATGTTTCACAAAATTGTCTGAAAGTTGCGAGATGTGCACAAGCCCGTCTTGATGCACGCCAATATCCACAAACGCACCAAAATCCACCACATTGCGCACAACGCCGCGGAAGGTCATGCCCTCTTTTAAATCTTCCATATGAATAACATCACTGCGAAGCACTGG
>CANQCE010000094.1 GCA_947589655.1 uncultured Clostridia bacterium
TGACATCATTTTCTTCCATCACACTTGTGGCAACCTCCATATTGCTGGAATAGTGGCAATTTGGGCAAATAACCAAACTGTCCTCGCCAACAGGTGTTACCGCCATATATTCGTGAGAGACCTTGCCGCCCATCATGCCGTTGTCACCTTCCACCACAACAAAGTTTTTAAAACCAATCCGCTTGTAAATGCGGATGTAGGCATCGTAAACCTTTTTGTAATAAGCATCCAAATCGGCCTGCGTGGCATGGAACGAATAGCATCCTTCATGGTGAACTCTCTAACGCGTATTAACCCTCCGCGTGCACGAGGCTCGTCACGGAACTTGGTTTGGAATTGATAAACCATAAGTGGCAAATCTTCGTGGCTTGTAACAACGTTCATGGCTGTATAAACGGCGGCTTCTTCATGCGTCATGCCAAGCACCATATCGTGCCCAGTTCTATCTTTAAAACGCACCATTTCGTTTTTGATGCTGTTGTATCTTCCGCTCATTTCCCAAAGTTCACGCGGCATAACAACAGGAAAAAGCACCTCCTGCCCACCAATTTTATTCATCTCCTCGCGGATAATGTTTTGAATTTTCAAACTTACGCGTTGTGCAGGCGGCAAAAGAGAAAATATCCCCGCACTGATTTGTTTTATGTAGCCAGCGCGCAGCATTAAAATGTGGCTTTTTATATTTGCCCCATTTGGAGTTTCTTTTACCCTAACTCCAAGCAGTTTTCCAAGTTTCATATTTCTTCCTCCACAATCTTGTCAAGGTCCTTTTTAATTTCAAAAAGTTTGCCAGATGCTTTTGAAAGTTCTTCTTGCGAGAATTTTGCCAAAACAGACGCCCTCTCAAAAAGTTCTTGCGCAACCTTTAACGGCAAGTTTTCGCTTTCAAGTTTCTGTAAAATTTCTTCCATTTCTTTTATTGCTTCTTCAAAAGTCATTTTTCGCCCCCTGTAATTGCTGTTATTTTTCCATCTATAAAGTTAATTTCAAACGGCTTGTTTGTGTCCAGTTCTGCCTTTTTGGAAATGTTTAAGCCCTGTTGCTCTATTTTAGCATATCCAAGTGCCAAAATGTCAAGTGGATTATGCCTTTTAAGGCCTTCAATTTTAAGTTTAGTTTCATAATCCTTCTGCACCAGATAAGTGTTAAGTTTGTTTGAAATGTTGGCGGTCAGTTTTGTAAGGCTGTTTTTGGCATTTTTTACGTTGTCTTCCATAAGTGTTAAAATTAAATTCTTTGTCCCCTGGAATTGAAGGGTTTTGTCTGCCAAGATGCTGCTTATTTGCCTTGAAAGCCGTCCCACGCACTTTTTGAACGTATTCTCCAGCCCTTTACGCTCGTTAGATAGCAGTTCTGCCGCTGCACTTGGCGTTGGTGCGCGAAGGTCACTGACAAAATCTATAATTGTAAAATCGACCTCATGCCCAACTGCCGATATAAGCGGCTTTTTGCAAGCGTAGGCTGCACGAGCAACAACCTCGGTGTTATATGCCCACAAATCGTCAAGGCTGCCGCCGCCACGTGCCACCACAACAACATCCACGCCGTCATATTCCGAAAAAAAGTTTATGCCATCTGCAATTTCAAATTCGGCATTTTTGCCCTGCACTTTGGTGCTGTAAAGCACAATGTCAATGTTTGGATTTCTTCGCCAAGTAACATTTTTTATGTCCTGCAAAACTGCACCCTCTTTGGATGTCACCACGCCGATACGCTTGATATTTTCTGGGATTTTTTTCTTGTGAGCCTCGTCAAAAAGCCCCTCTTTGGCAAGTTTGTCACGCATTTCAATAAAACGCTGAAACAAAACCCCTTGCCCATATGGTTCAAGTTTTGTAACAACAAAATTAAACCGCCCACTTTTTGTATAGAAATTTGGCGAGCCTGTCACAACCACACTGCTGCCTTCTTGCAAGCCTTCAAGTGCGCTGTCAAAACAGATGCAAGGCAGTGAACTTTCTTCATCTTTAATGGAAAAGTATGTGGCAGTTTTGGAATAAGAAACGCCAAAAACTTCTCCAACAATTTTTATGTTGTGGAGAAGTTCCTCTGCGTTAAATATATTTTTAACATAGTTATTAAATTTTGTGACTGTGATTGTGTTCATGCATTTTTAATTATGGCAGAAATAAGCCCATTAATGAATTTGTGCGACTCTGAAGTGCTATATTCTTTTGCCAAATTTAAACTTTCATTGATTGCCACCGCTTTTGGAGTTTCGCAAAATTCAATTTCTGTGAGGGCAAGATAAACAAGTGCAAGGTCAATTTTGTAAACTCTATCATATTGAAAATTTTTTAAATTGCTTTCAATTTGCACTTTAAGTTGTTCTTTATTTTGATTGAAAGCACTCATGATGCTGTTAAAAAATTGGACATCTTCCTCTTTTTTTAAAGGCTCTAAATTTTCTTTGGAAAGAGTTTCGTCACAATCGTGAAACAACCCTTCAAAAATAAGTTTAAAGGCGTTTTCTCTGGCTGTTTTACGCATTTTCGACCTCTTTGTCGCACTCGATATTTATAACATGCACATTTATCTTTAATGGTTTAAGTGCCACCATTGTTGCCAGCGAGTTGCGTATGTTCTCTTGCACCCTGTAAGCAATGTCTGGCACGCTGAAACCGATATAGATGTTGATATAAACATCAATGGTTAGCGCCCCATTTTTCTCGAATTTAATTTCAACGCCATCGTCATAACGGTTGAAAACTTTTTTCCAAAATGGGCGCTCTTTGTTTGTAACGCTTTCCACACCATTAATTTCTTTGGCTGCCAAGTTGATTATTGAAACCAAAATTTTCCTGTCAAGAGTGATTTTTCCGCTTCCCTCTTGGTTTTTTACTGCCATAACTTTCTCCTTATGTTAAAACCATTTTAGCACAATTTTCTTTCTATTGCAAATTATTCAGCATAAATTATCACAATATTTCTAAGTGCTGTGCCAAGTTGTTCTTGCACAGTGGTGCAAATTTGTGCCACTTCAAGTTCTGTAAGGCTTTCTGCTTGCACAACAACATTAACTTTTGTGTCGGAAATTGCAATAACGCAGTCCGAAAAGCCTTGTGCTTTAATAAGTCCTTCAACGGCAAGTTCTTTGTCCATAAGGGCAATTAAATCCATTTTTGCTTGTTGCGCTGCCACAACTGCGGCATCTGCTGG
>CANQCE010000095.1 GCA_947589655.1 uncultured Clostridia bacterium
CCGCCGTATTTTTTATTGACATTTGAAGGGGAATAATCGCCAATTGTCACCTTTTCGTCTAAAATTTGCGTGTCAAGGCTGATGCAGCCCTCGTTAAAAGCAGGGGCGTAAACAAGCAGCGGCTTTATGCACGAGGCTGGTTGACGGCGACAATCCATAAGTTTGTAATTGCTGTTGCCAACATATGCTGTTACGGCCGATTTTTCGCTGTCTATTACAATGGCGGCACTGTCTATATCTTCAATGTTGTATAGTGAAAGCGAGTTTTTTAAAGCGGTTTGTTTTTCCGCATTTTGATAGGTGTGTATGTGATATCCGCCAAGGCACAACTGTTTTGCGGAGATTTTTAAAATTTCTGATGCCTCATCTATGGCACTTTGGGAGTAGGTGTTAAGTTTTTCTTTGGAACTACTTTCTTGTATTTTAAGGTTAATTGGCTCGCTTTGTGCGCTAATTTTTTCGTCAACACTTATATAGCCGTCTTTTTCCATTTCATTTAATACCAAATTTCTGCGTGCAACGGCGTTTTGCGGATTGTGAATTGGGGAATATTTGCTAGGCGATTTTATTAGCCCTGCCAAAGTGGCACTTTCAGCCAAAGAAAGGTCTTTTGCTTCTTTTGAAAAATAATACTTGCTTGCACTTTCAAGCCCATAACAATTATTGCCAAAAAAGATTATGTTTAAATAACTTTCTAATATTTCTTCCTTGCTATAAGCCTTTTCCAGTTTTTTTGTTAATGCCATTTCTTTCAGTTTTCGTTCAAAGGTTTTTTCACTGTTTAGGTGGGTGTTTTTTATCAGTTGCTGACTGATTGTGGAGGCACCTTCTTTTAGGCTCATTGTTTTTATGTTTTTTATCATTGCACCAACCATGCGTTTGTAATTTAACCCATGATGATTGTAAAAATTTTTATCTTCAATTGCCAAAAACGCCTCTTGGGTGTAATTTGGCAGTTCGGCCAGTTTGCAATAATCGGTTTGCAGGGCTGTCTGTTCGTTCATAAGCCGATTTTGGCTGTCATAAACATTTACAGTAAGTGGAGTGCTGGAAAGGGCCTCGGTTTTTAATGGGATGGATTGAAATTTAAGATAATTTAGCCCAATGTATGTTCCACAGAATATGGTCACAAATGTGCCTAGCAAAAATATTGATATTAGACAAATTTTGACAAATTTCTTCATTTTTTTATTATGTGTTACAATTTGTTAAAAATGCACCGATTAACTTGCCAAAATTTTGTTTTTTTTGTATAATATGCACATGAAATACTTTATTGTTACATATGGTTGCCAAATGAATGTGCACGAAAGTGAAAAACTTGCCGCTATTTGCGAAAAAATGGGATACTCCCTTGCAGAGAAAAGGGAAGATGCCGATTTAATTGTTTTTAACACTTGTGCAGTTCGTGAGGGCGCAGAAGACAGAGTTTTTGGAAATGTTGGGGCACTTAAAAAGTTAAAAAAGAAAAAGCCTTCGCTTATTATTGCCGTTTGCGGCTGTTCAACACAAAAAGAGAGCACGGCAAACTATATTATGAACACATTTCCGTTTGTGGACATTGTTATTGGAACATTTAATCTGCCAAATTTTGAAAGTTATGTTAATGCGGTTAAAACTGGCAGGCAAATGGAACTTTTGCAAGAGGGGGAACTTGACGAGACCATTGGCTACAAGCGAACAAGCGGCGATAACGCTTGGGTGAACATAATGCAGGGGTGCAATAACTTTTGCACTTATTGCATTGTGCCATATGTGAAGGGCAGAGAGAAAAGCCGAGCCGAAAAGAACATATTAAGCGAAATTAAGGCTTTGATAGAGGAAGGAAAATACAAAAAAATCACTTTGCTTGGGCAAAATGTCAACTCTTATGGCAAGGACCTTTCTCCGCAAGTGCCTTTTTCCAAACTTTTAAAAGATATTTGCAAATTGCAAGGCGATTTTTCTGTAACATTTATGACCTCTCATCCAAAAGATTTGGGTGACGATTTGATTGATGTTATTGCAACAGAGGACAAGGTTTTAAAAGAAGTTCACTTGCCAGCACAAAGCGGGAACAATCGCATACTTGCGCTTATGAACAGGCGTTACACGCGTGAAAAGTATTTGGAGATTATTCGCAAACTGCGTGAAAAAGTGCCAAATGTTAGGCTTACAAGCGATTTTATCGTGGGCTTTCCAACTGAAACAGACGAAGAATTTTTGGATACTTTAAGCCTTGTTAAAGAGGTTCAATTTGACGGAATTTTTGCTTTTATGTATTCTCCGCGTGAGGGAACTGTGGCAAGCAAAATGGAGGGGCAAATTCCGCTTTCAGTTAAGAAAAAACGCGTGAACGAATTGCTTGCACTTGAAAAGAAAATTCAAAAGGACAAAAAAAATCAGGAGTAGGTTATGGCAAAAGTGGCAACTATTAAAAAACTTGAAAAATCGCCTATGATGCAGCATTACGATAGTGTTAAAGAGCAATATCCAGATTGCGTGGTTTTTTATAGGCTGGGGGATTTTTATGAACTTTTTTATGATGATGCCATTGAAGTTTCTCGCGTGCTGGATTTAACGCTCACTGGCAAAAGTTGTGGCTTGGAAGAACGTGCACCAATGTGCGGAGTGCCTTATCATGCTGCGGATGGTTACATTGCAAAACTTGTAGGGCTGGGCTACAAAGTGGCAATTTGCGAACAACTTTCTGAGCCAAAGAAAGGGCAGCCTGTGCAAAGAGATGTTATTAGGGTTATCACTGCTGGCACTGTTACCGAAGAAAGCATGTTGCAAGACAATAAAAACAACTACATATTAAGCCTTTTTATTAGCGAAGAAAAACTTTCTGCTGCATATTGTGATATCACAACAGGCGAACTTTGTTTGTGCCATTATGATGGTGGGCTGGAAGGCAATTTTAGCGATTTGCTCTCTCGCATAACGCCGGCGCAAGTTATTGGCAATGCCAGGGCGAAGGAATTTTATGAGGCGCTGCCAGTTTTAAAGCTTGGGGTTTATCCTAAATTTGAAACTTACCTGGAAGGCGCATATGGCTTTGAAAGTGCCAAACAAAATGTTTGCAAGCAGTTTGGAGAAAATGCACCAAGGGTTTTTGAACTTTCCACTAACAAGC
>CANQCE010000096.1 GCA_947589655.1 uncultured Clostridia bacterium
GCCCTAAAGGTCAAAAAGTATCGCTTTAACGCTTGTTTGTTCCTCTCCCCAAAAGTGGCAAGCACTTTCGGGGGCCCTTAGCCTAACCGCTAAACTTTCGGTTCCCTCTCCCACCTACCCCTCCAATGAGGGTGATTTTCAATTTTCCAGAGCGAACGCAGTTCTTTCCTTGAAAAATTGAAAATTAATTTTTGAATACGTTTGTCCGTCTTTGCCTTTTTCTCTTTCGCATCCTTCACTTTTATTTTAAACAAAAATTTCAATCTAAGTCAAATAATTTTGCGGCATTTAGCAGAAATTATATAATTTTTAAAAAAAGCACGATTATTTGTCGTGCTTTTTATGTTTTATTAATTTTATTTCTTTGTAACCTTTTTGGCAGCCTTTGTCTCTTTTTTTGCACTTGCGGTTTTGCCGGATTTGGTCGATTTTGTTGCTTTCGCCTCGGTTTTCGTTTCTGTCACAGCCGCTTCTTTTGTATTAACTTTCTTTGATGCAGTTTTTGACTTTGCTTTTTCCGCCTTTTTCTTTTCGTGCTCAGCCTTTTTAACTTCGTGGTGATGTTTAGATTTTTCCAAAGCACCCTTCAAGCCGTCTTTTTCAAAATCAATGTGGTCATCTTTTTCTCTTTGCTTTTCCACACGCTCTGGAAGTTTCTTTCCAACCACAGGCATAACAACTTTATCTTTGCGCTCGCGGATTTCAAGTTGATTATATGGAACAGAAATGTTGTGGCGTTTAAATTCGTTGTAAACATTTTCAACAACATAATAGTAAACATCCCAATAATCGGCATTGTCGCACCAGCAGTTTGCAAAGAAATCGATACTGCTTGCGTTAAGAGTTTTCAACCTGCAGAATGGCTCTGGGTCAAGATAAATGCGCCCATCGCTTTTCATAACATCGGTGACAACCTTTTTAACAAGTTCAACATCGCTTTCATATGCAACTGAAAATGTTAAATCCACCCTGCGCTTTGGATATGCGCCAAGGTTTGTGACATTGCTGCTTAAAATGCTAGTGTTTGGCAAGGTCACCTTGCGATTATCCACCGTGATGAGAGTGGTGAACATAAAGTTGATGTCCGTGATATTCCCTTCCACGCCGTTGATGATAATGTAATCACCCTTTTTGAACATATGGCTGGAGATGATGATAATTCCGTTAGCCACATTGGCAATGGCGTTTTGCAATGCCATACCAACAGCCAATATAACCGCACTTAAAGCGGTCAAGAGGCCTGTGATTTCCACACCAATCTGTGAAAGCAGAAGCAGAACAAGCACCAACCACAACACAAACTTTATTATGGTGCACAAAAACTGCTGTGCAATTTTCTCCATTTTGGTTTTGCTTAAAAGTTTTCTAAGCGAGAACATCAAGATTTTAATAACAATGATGCCAATAATCAAAATGGCAAAGAAGAACACGATATTCCAAACATTTGTCTTAAAAAAGTTTACAATATCGTTCCAAACGTTAGTTAAAAACTTCATTTCTTTCCTCCTAAGTTAAATTTCAAAATCAATTTTACACTCTTGAAAATTTTAAGTCAAATAAAAAACAAACATTGCAAAAATTTTTGGAGATTAGATGCAAATTGCAAAAATTTGTTAAAATTTCAAAAAAACGGCAAAAAATTCAAAAAATGGAAAAAATTTGATTTTTTTTAACTTTTTTAGAAAATTGCTTGACAATTCCCCCCCCCGCTTTACAATAAGGGCGGGAGGTAAAAAATTATGAAATATGAATACAAAGTTTCGTTGATTAAGGTTGGCATGGTAGGATTTCTTGACGATTCTCACAAGCAAGAAAAACAACTTAACTCTTTTGGCGAAGAAGGCTGGAAACTTGTTTGTATTTCGGAAGGCAAAAAATATCTGAAATACATTTTCATCCGCGAAAAAGCCTAATTGGAGGGAGTTATGAAAAAGTATGCTTACAAAGTTGAGAACATCCGCGTTGGCAGCATTGGATTTTTTAACGATTCTAAAAAACAGACCAAGCAGTTAGATGACTCTGGCGAGGACGGCTGGGAACTTGTGACAATTTCCACTGGCAAAAAATATTTAAAGTATGTTTATTGCCGCGAACTTGCCGAGGGCGAACCTATGCCAAAATCAAGCAGCAGCAACGCAAAACCTGCAACACCACTGCAAAGATACATAACGGCAATGGTGCTTTTTGCCATTTCCATGGTGACAAAAATTTTCTCGTTCAACAGAATGTTTGCGTTTAGCCTTGCAGTGGTAATTACATCTGTTGTGCTTGCCGTGGCTGTGAATGTTTTGTTCTTCTTGCGAGGCAAAAGCCCTGCCGTGGAAAAAGCGTTTGTGGTCGTCTCGCTGATTTCAACAATCTTGTTTGTTATCAGCGCCGCCTTTATGGTTTTTTAAAACAAAAAAAGAGGCTTTACCCCTCTTTTTTTATTGAAGCCAAAATCTTCAACGCCCAACTTCGCAAGTGAGTCGCCGCAAAATGCTTTAGCATTTTCGTTTGGCGGCGAAAAGCAAAAAATAAGCGACCACCGAGCGCTTGCGGATAGCAAGCCGAGTTTTAAGCGCAATTTTTCGCATGGCAGGGGTGGCAGGATTTGCATAGCGCTAATGGTGAGTTTACTCACGGCTAGTTAGCGCGTCAACCACTTTTGCCCTCTTGCCTTTGGTTGAGCCTGCGCAAAGCAGGTTCATGCAAAACTGAAAGTTTTGCGGAAAAGCCAAGGGATTTTCAATCCTGCCATAAAGAACTTTTATAATATGAATTGGCAGGGGTGGCAGGATTTGAACCTGCGCATGCAAGAATCAAAATCTTGTGCCTTACCACTTGGCGACACCCCTATAGTTTTGGTGGCTCGCCCGGGATTCGAACCCGGGACCCCTTGATTAAAAGTCAAGTGCTCTACCGACTGAGCTAGCGAACCATAAATCTTGTCCAACCACGCAACTAAAAATTTTCAACGCACGTCTTCGCAAGCATTCCAATCCACGCAAAAATGAATTTTTTGTTCATTTTTAGCGTCCTCTATTGGAGGGAGATTGGGACGGGGAACCGAAAGTTTAGCGGTTAGCACTTTGATA
>CANQCE010000097.1 GCA_947589655.1 uncultured Clostridia bacterium
ACATTGTTGAGTTCACTTAAAATAATTTCTTCGCTTTCATATTCGATTGTAGTTTTATTGTCTTTGTAATTGAGAAAAATAGGTGCAAGATATTCAAACATAAATTTCATATTAAAAATTTCTGCCCAATCAATAGCCGGATATGTTGGCGACCACCAATGCTTATAGCCGCCAAAACTTGGCACGAAAGTAAGCGGAAGTTTTTTCGCAAAAATGTTGTCTAATTTTGCACTAACATTCTCTCTAACACCCGGTGCGATAGCGTATTTTCTAAATTTTTTAGCAAAAAGCCTGTCAATCATTGTGCCGTTCAATTCATTTGACAAATCATTGACATTCAAAAGTTTTTTGTTTATATACTCATTGACAACCAAGTTATTATCCATACAAACCCCACTTAATTTTTTTACCATAAAATGCACTATTGTTTAGATCCGTCACTACCCCGCACTTATAATGCAATTTCTACCATATCATACCTAATTATATCATACTTTTCTTCATTTTGTATAACTTTTTAATAAATTTTACTCTAAATATTGTTTTTTATCAAACCGGCTCAAATCAGCTATAAGAATCATTTTGACAAAGACAATCAAATTCCCGATAGGTCCGCAACATCTCCGCGCGGCCTACCTTTCCACACGCGCACCCCAATCCGTGCCGCCGAAATCACTTCTCCACAACACACCCAAAAATTGTCCGTATCTCCACAGTGTTACGCGACCTCATTATTAAACCAACCTTGCATTTCCACATCCTCCACCATATGACCTGCTAATAATTCCATCATTAACCACCACATTCTTAACTCTTTTAAAGCGAATCCGCACGCCAAGTTTTGCATTTTTTACGCGAAATAGGCGTTTTGAACAGTTTTTAGACAAATTTTCGTCAAATTTTGCGCGTAAAATTTTGTCTAAAAACTTTTATTTTGGTCGCAAACCATTGTAATTTGTCTAATTTTGTAAAAATAAGTTTTTATACAAAATATTTTTAAAATTCCCTTTACTTTTCTTTTCGGATTTTATATAATATTGTTGAAAAAGGAGAAAAAATATGGAAAAAGCAATAATGTTCATCCAATCAGAAATCTCAAATGCGCTGTTGTGTGCCGGCTTACAGGCCAATTTGCAGGGCTTTGACTATCTTTGCGAGTCAATTTTGGAAGGGCTAAAACATCCAAACCTGTTGCAAAGCCTTACCAAAGAACTTTATCCTATGATTGGCGAAAGGCATCACCAGACCGCTGCCGTCGTAGAACGCAGCATGCGGCACGTTATCGAAGTGGCATACCGCTCCCGCGCATTATATGGCCTAAATCAGTTGTTTGAAAAGCCTGTGCTGACCACGAATTTCAAACCTTGCAATGGCTGCTTTATCGGCTTAGTTTGCGTTATGGTCAAAAAGGACCTTTTGAAAATAGTTGCAAACAGCAGCGATAAAGACCTTGCCGACGAAACTCAACTCGCTCATGAAATACAAGAATTTTTGAAAAAATATTGCTCCAACAACACCATTCCAGATTAAACACTTTTTTAACACTTAAAGTTAAATATGTGTTTATATACAATCGTTTGGTTATGTTTACATATCTTTACAATGTGCTTACTTTATAAAAAATCATTATGAGTTAAATTCGCCAACTCAAACTTTTGTCAAGGATTATTGCCACGAAATTCACAACAAAAAACGGGACCATTCGGTCTCGCTTTTCTTTTAATGACGTTATGTTAGAATGCTTCGGTTAAGATTTGAAAATATGCTTTTGGGTGATTGCAAACAGGGCAAACTTCCGGAGCCTTTGTCCCTACATGAACATGTCCGCAGTTTCTGCAAATCCAAATTTGCTTTGTGGTCTTTTTGAACACTGTCGCCTTCTTTACCGCTTCCGCCAATTTTCTAAATCTCTCTTCATGCCTCTTCTCGATTTCAGCAACGCCTTCAAATTGCTTTGCAAGTTCGGTGTAGCCTTCTTCTTTGGCTTCCTTTGCCATACGCTTATACATGCTTGTCCATTCGCCATTCTCACCTGCAGCCGCTTCAAGCAAATTGCTGAGTGTGTCATTCAGCGCGCCGCCATTCAATGCTTTAAGCCAAAGTTTTGCGTGCTCCTTTTCGTTGTCCGCAGTTTCGGTAAACACTGCGGCAATTTGTTCAAAGCCTTCTTTCTTCGCAATAGAAGCAAAGTATGTATACTTGTTTCTTGCTTGGCTTTCTCCCGCAAAGGCTTCTTTCAAGTTTTGTTCAGTTTTTGAACCCTTTTTAATTTTTTCCATAAATCCTCCTAATTTTCATTCGAATGTGAAAATCCATTTCATATTCACTGATATTTTACTAAAATGCCTAAAAAATGTCAAATAAATAATAAAAAATATATTTTAAATTATTTTTCATTGTTTAAAGTGTATTATAGGCACGGGCGTTGCGCGCGACGTCATTTATTTTTTGCTACTGCCGCAACAGTGTTTCACGTGAAACAATGTCATTCATTTTACACAACACGAAATCAATCTCAAAAAAATGTTTCATGTGAAACAATCTGTTTTTGATTGCTAAGTTTTGTTTCACGTGAAACAATTGAGTTTTTAATGATATGCGGTTAAAAAAATCAAAGGCAAGTGGTTTAGGCAAAAAAATAGCAGCGCGCGGCTGCTATTTTGCTCTTTTGTTGTAATTTTTAAGGTCTTGCAGGGTGATTTCCTTTTTCTTCAACAATTCAATCATATCTGCAAGCCTGTCCAAATCGTCTCGCGAGTAGTAATCTATATATATTCTGCCTTTGTTGTCATTGCCTATTGCAGAAACTTTGGTGGCGAATACTCGTGTCATGTCATTTACGAGTTCCTTAAGTTCGATTGATTGTTCAACCGGCTTTGCCGGGGCTGGTCTTGTTGGGTTCGCATAGTTTTTTACTGCCTTTTCAAGGTCGCGCACGCTGAGTTTGCCTGCTGCTGCGGACTGGGCAAGGCGACTTTGCAGTGTTTCATCGTCAATCACAACCAAAGTTCTTGCATGGCCGGCCGACAATTTGCCGCTCTCAACCAATTTGATAACCTCTGGGGC
>CANQCE010000098.1 GCA_947589655.1 uncultured Clostridia bacterium
CAATAATTTTCATAGTTTTTCACAATTTCAACATGCGTCACGGCGTGTTTGCCCTCTGAAGAAACAACCCTTTTAATTTGGTTAATTCCGTTTTCAGTAATGGTTAAAATGGGCTTGTCTATGGTTAAATTTTCTGACAAATTCCCTTCGCACAGTGCGTGATATTCTTTATTCAAGTGCAGGTTGTTTGCTGCGATAACATTTTTTGCCACAGCAACAATCCCTGCCGTTTCTCTGTCAAGGCGGTTTAAAATTCGTAACACAAATGAGTTATCTTTTGGCTGCATATATTTGCAAATCATGCCGCCAAGGTTGTGCATGTAATGCGAGCGAGTTGGCGTGCAAGCCAAATTGTGAGGTTTGTTTACAAATAAAAAATCGTCATCTTCGTATATAATGTCCAAATTTCCTTCGCAAAGCAAGTTCTCACTGGGCCTGTTTGGGCTTTTCAAAATTTGTAAAATGTCGCCATCACAAAGTTTTGCACGAACATTTACGCTTTGTCCATTCAAAAGAATGGAATTGGGGGTGTTCCTTAAATTTTTTATATAATTTTCTGAAAATTTGTGTTGTTTTAGGAAAAAATATACAGTTGGTTGCTTTAAAGTGTTTACATCTTGTGCCAAAATTTTCTCGTATTTATCATAATCCTTCATAACTTAAATTTTATCATATCAAAAAAAAGAAGTCAAAATGTTTGACAAACCTTTTTAAATGTGCTAACATATTCGCATTAAAGACGAAGACGGAAGATTAGTAAAAGCCTGGGAATTTCTTACAGAGAGTTCATCAAATGCTGGAAGATGAACAGAAATGGGGCTTTGAATTCACTTCTATCAGTTGCACCTTGAAGGGTTTTTGCCTGCGTAGGGGTTGCCGTGAGGCTGCGTAAAGGCTGTAATGAGGTGCTTTGGCTTTTGCCTTGGCATGAAATTAGGTGGTAACACGTTAAAAACGTCCTAATGTTTTAGGGCGGTTTTTTATCTTAAAAGGGGTGAAAATTGAAAGAACAACTTGAAGAAATTTTAAAAAACGGCGTGCAAGAAATTGAAAACGTGCAAGATTTGAAGGCACTTGACGAGCTTCGCCTTAAATATTTGGGCAAAGCGGGCGCTTTAACGGCAATTTTGCGTGGCATGAAAGATGTAAAGCCGGAAGAACGCCGTGAGGTGGGCAGTTTGGCAAACCTGGTGCGAGAGAAAATTGAAACGGCGCTTTCAGAAAAACTTGCTGAACTTGAAAATGCCAAACTTCTTGCAGATATGGAAAAGGAAAAGGTGGATATAACAGAGCCAAGCCGCGGAATTAAGCGTGGGGCGCTGCATCCTATTACGCGTTTTAACAACAAATTTATGGAAATTTGCGTGGAAATGGGCTTTACGGTTATTCAAACGCCAGAAATTGAGACGGATTATTACAACTTTGAGGCGCTGAATGTGCCAAAAAATCATCCGGCACGAGATATGCAGGATAGCCTTTATATTACGGATACAATTTTAATGAGAACGCATACTTCTCCAGCTCAGGTTCACGCTATGGAAACTTTAAAGCCACCATTTAAGATTGTTTGTCCAGGAAGGGTTTACCGAAACGACGACGATAGTTCTCACTCACCAATATTCAACCAATTTGAGGCGCTTGTGATTGATGAAAATGTGGGGCTTAAGGACTTTATGAGCATGGTAAGGGAAATGGCTGTTCGCCTTTATGGCAAAGATGTGAAGATGAGAATAAGGCCTGCCTTTTTTCCGTTCACAGAGCCTTCCATTGAAATTGATGCCACTTGCCAAATTTGTCACGGCAAAGGATGTTCTCTTTGCAAGGGGACTGGCTTTTCGGAATTCTTTGGCGGTGGAATTGTAAACCCAAAAATTTTGGAGATGAGCGGAATTGATAGCAAGAAATATTCTGGCTTTGCTTTTGGGCCGGGGATTGATAGAAGTGTTATGGTAACAAATAAAATTCCAAACATTAAATATTTGTTCCGAAACGATTTGAGATTTTTAAAGCAAATGCGATAAATCAATATGTTGTGGTATTATGCAATGCATACTACACCAAATGTTGCGGTGGTATGCAACAATATAAATTAAGGAGAGTTTATGAAAGTTTCATATAATTGGCTGAGCGATTTTGTGGATTTGAAAGGAATTTCGCCAGAGGAAATTAAAGAAAAGTTGACGGCTTCTGGTTTTGAAGTTGAGGAGATGGAATATCAAAATGAACATCTTCATGATGTTTATGTTTGCCGCATTGAAAAAATTGAAAAGCATCCAGAGGCGGACAGGCTGCAAGTTTGCAGGGTGGACGTTGGTTTTAAAAAGGTGCAAATAATCACTTCGGCAACAAACGTTTTTGAAGGGGCGGTTGTTCCAGTTTCGTTGGACGGTGCTGACCTTGTGAACGGCGTGAAGATTAAGCCTACCAATTTCCGTGGCGTGCAAAGTGAGGGCATGTTCTGCTCTGGCGAAGAACTTGGCATTGACGAGAACTATATTGAGGGCGGCGGTGTTAACGGCATTTTAATTTTGCCACAAGATATGCAGGCTGGCAGTAAAATTGAAGAAGCATTGCTTTTAAACGATGTGGTGTTTGATATAAACGTCACGCCAAACCGACCAGATTGCAACAGCGTGGTTGGCATTGCTCACGAACTTTGCGCCATCTTCGGCAAAAAGTTTAAAGAGGCAGATGTTTCTTATAAAACGGTGGCTGAAAATGTGAACGACTTTGTTAAAGTTGACGTTAAAACCGAAAATTGCCCACGATACATGGCGGCTTATGTGAAAGATATCAAGTTGGAACGCTCTCCGTTGTGGCTGCGCAGCAGGCTTCGTGCCGTTGGCATTAAACCTATTAATAATATTGTGGACATAACAAACTATGTGCTTATTGAACAGGGGCAGCCTATGCACGCGTTCGATTATAAATATCTTGACGGTCATCAAATTGAGGTTAGGCAGGCTTGCGCAAACGAAAGCATTGCCGTGCTTAACGGAAACACTTACAATCTTGATGAAAATGTGATGGTTATTG
>CANQCE010000099.1 GCA_947589655.1 uncultured Clostridia bacterium
TTTCCAAAAAGGGTGTAAAACCTGCCGAGGCAGAAAAACTTATAAACAATGCAATAATAGACTTTTCGCTTGAAAAAATTCGTGACGAAAAGGTAAAAAACATTCGCAAAGAAGACAAATACATCCTCTCGCTCATTCGCCTGACCTTTCGCCCGCTGGATTTGCTGCTTGTTGACAACATTTTTGACGAAATTTCAGACGTTTATATAGATGCCATTATAAGCATGCTAAAAAAATTAAAAACCCAAGATACAACTTTAATTGTTGCCTGCACTCGCCCAGAAATTGCTGAAAAAATTTGCAAGCGCAAAATTTTCTTTGAACACGGCAAGGTGGTGGAAGAATGAAAACGGTGTCCGCCCTTATTCTTTTGCTTTTTTAATTTTAACTTTCACCTCATCCGAAATTGGTTCGGACAGCACCAAAATTTCTTCGCCGCTCTCCGTGTTCTCTTTGGTTTTGCCTGCAACCATGCGAAAGGTAAGTTCAACATCTTCATTCGCGGAAAAGCGGAAAACTCGGTCGCCATATTCCTCATATTTTAAATAGCCTGCTTCTGTTCCAACGCCGTTGGTTTTGCTGATTAAATATGTTAAGTTATACCAATAATCTTTTTTTTCAAAATGCAGTGTATAGTCGTCGCCAAGTTCTTCACCAAATTTTAAATATAAATCATCTTTATTACTCCTAATTTGCAACCCAACATTTTTTTCGGTCACGCGGTCATCTTCATCCAGCACCACCTTGATGGCATAGTTGGTGGAGAGCGCCCCAGTTATGTTGCTTATATGTGCAACCATAAGTTTGGTCTCCTCGCCGCAACCTGCAACCAAAAAACAAACACAAAGCAAAAGCAAAATCAATCTTTTCATGCTTTTAGTATGCTAAAAAATAAAAAAAATATGAAATAAAATAAAAAAATGGCTTTTTTCAAGCCACTTTTTTACTTTTTAACAAAATTAATAATTCACTTCAATAAGCCCAAACTTTTCGTCATTGCGGCGATAAAGCACGTTCACCTTGCCAGTTTCGGCGTTCAAGAAAATAAAGAAGGTGTGCCCCAGGCGTTCAATGGCGTCCTTTGCCTCGTCAAGCATGATAGGTTCAAGGTCAAAGGTTTTCCTTTTATAAATGTCTGGCAGTTTAATTTCTGGCATTTCGTCAATAAACTCAAAGCCCAAATTCTTTGGTGCAGTGCGTTTTTTCTGGGTAAGTTTTTCGCGATTTCTGACAATCTGCTTTTCAAGTTTTGGCAATGCAAGGTCAATGTTGTCGTAATTATTCAAGCCCTGAACTTCGGAACGATACAACAGTCCCTTATTGGTTATTGTAACCTCCAACTTTTCATTTTTGCCCTGTTTGGAAGCCACCACACGCGCAGATGCTGTTTCGCCAAAATATTTGTCCAGCCTGTTAAGTTTTTCGGTCATAACGTCTTTAAAGCGTTTTGCAATTTTGTATTTGTTTTCAATAAAAGTAATTTTCATATTTTCTCCTTTTTACAAATATATTCTAGCACAAAGATTTGTAAAATCAAAACTAAAACAAAACAAATTTTTATTTTCTTTAATTTGCGTTGAACTCTAACTTGTTGCCGTTCACATCCACATTAATAGTGCCATGCTCAGGCAATCTTCCAAGCAGAATTTCTTCGGCAATTTTGTCTTCAATTTCCTGCTCAATAAAACGCTTTAGTGGCCTTGCCCCATAAATAAGGTTGGAACCTTTTGCCACAATAAAATCCACGGCATTTTTGCTTACTGAAATTGTTAAACCTTTGCCGCCCAAGCGCTTGTTAAGCCCATCCAGCATGATGCCGGCAATCTTCACAAGTTCCTGTTTTGAAAGGGTGTCAAAAATGCAAATAACATCAATTCGGTTGATAAGCTCTGGCTTAAATTTTTTCTTCAACGCTTCCATATAAATGTCTCGCTCTGCAATTTTTTCCGTGTTTTCTGTGCCAAAACCAAGTTGTTTTTGCTGCCTAATTTCGTTGGCGCCAATGTTGCTTGTCATAATGATAACAGTGTTTTTGAAAGAAACAGTTCTGCCCTTGCTGTCAGTGAGGCGGCCATCGTCCAAAATCTGCAAAAGGCTGTTCAGAACTTCGGGATGCGCCTTCTCAATTTCATCAAAAAGAACAACGCTGTAAGGGCGTCTGCGAACCTGCTCAGTAAGTTGTCCTCCCTCGTCAAAGCCAACATATCCCGGTGGAGAGCCAATAAGTTTGGAAACTGTATGGCTTTCCATATATTCGCTCATGTCAATGCGCACAATGTTATTTTCGTTGTCAAAAAGTGCCTCGGCAATGGCTTTTGAAAGTTCCGTTTTTCCCACGCCAGTTGGCCCCATGAAAAGAAACGAACCAATTGGTCTTTTGCTGTCTTGCAAGCCCACTCTTGCCCTGCGAATTGCCTTTGAAACCGCCGTGATTGCCTCATCTTGCCCAACAACGCGCTTGTGCAAAATTTCTTCCAAGTGCAAAAGTTTTTCTTTCTCGCCCTCTGTAAGTTTTGTAACAGGTATGCCCGTCCATTTTGAAACAACCTCGGCAATTTCGTTTTCGCCAATCTGACCGCTTCCGCTCTTTTTGAAAATGGTGTCATTTTGGCTTTTAAGTTCGTTTTCTAACTGAATAATTTCCGATTGCAATTTTGCCGCTTTTTCATAGTTGCGTTGCAGCGATGCCTCGTCCCTGCTTGCAGAAAGCGTTTTAATTTTTTCTTCTAAATCACGCACTTTTTGCGGTTTAAGCGTAAAGTTCACCTTTGCACGCGAGCAAGCCTCATCAATCAAATCGATTGCTTTGTCTGGCAAACTTCTGTCGGAGATATATCTGTCCGAAAGGTTTGCCGCCGCCTTAATTGCCGCATCCGTGATGATAATATGGTGAAACGCCTCATATGTGTCTTTCAAGCCTTTCAAAATCTGTATGGTTTGTTCCACTGTTGGCGGATTGACCATCACAGGCTGAAATCGCCTTTC
>CANQCE010000100.1 GCA_947589655.1 uncultured Clostridia bacterium
CATAAGATGCCACATCGTCTGGGGCAATTAAAATGCCGCAAGCGTGCTGAGAAGTGTTCCTTGGCACACCTTCCAAAAGTGCAGCGATATCAATAATTTTTCTCATATGAGGGTCATTATCATAAACTTCACGCAGTTCTGGAACAATAAACTTTTCGTTCTCAGGCTTTCCTGTTAAGCCAAAGTAATAGCGCAGAACTGGCGGCTTTTTAATGCCGTCTGGCAGTTTGTTTGGAATCATTTTGGTCAAACGCATAACGTCTGGAATTGGCGTTCGCATAACCCTGGCAACATCTCGAATGGCGTTCTTTGCTTGCATACAACCAAATGTGCCAATGCCTGCAACATGCCCCTCGCCATAACGGCGCTTAACATAATCCACCACCTCGCCACGCCTTTCCGTGCAAAAATCCACGTCAAAGTCTGGCATGGAAACACGCTCTTTGTTGATAAACCTTTCAAAGAACAAATTATATCGCATTGGGTCAATGCGTGTTATTCCAGATGTGTATGCCACCAAACTGCCGGCACCGCTTCCTCGACCAGGGCCAACAGGGATGCCTGTTTGATTGGCATAGTTGATATAATCCCACACAATCAAAAAGTATTCCACAAAGCCTTGCTCTTTGATGATGCCAAGTTCCATTTCCAGCCTGTCAATAAGTTCTTGCGTTACAACTTTGTAATTTTTGTGCAGGCCTTCATAAGATATTCGCCTTAAGAATTCGTAAGGGTCCTCGCCAGTGCTGGTTACATATTTAGGAATATGGTTTTTGTTGGCTGGCAATTTAAATTTTTCGTCAATGCCGTTTATTTCGCCCAAAGATTTGGTTTTTATAATAACCTCGCACTTGTCTGCAATTTCAAGCGTGGTGTCAAGCGCTTCTTCAAAGCCAGCCATTGCCTCAGCCATTTCTTCATATGTTTTTAAATAAAATTCCTGCGTGGAGAACTTCATGCGGTCTTCGTCATCCACATATTTGCCCATTTGAATGCACATTAAAACATCTTGAAGTTCAGCATCATTTTTGTAAAGATAATGCGCATCGTTTGTGGCAACAAGTTTAATGCCAAACTTTTTGCTCATTTCAGCAAGATACTGATTGACAATTTTTTGCTCTGGGATGCCATGATTTTGCACTTCAAGGTAAAAATCCCCTTCGTCAAACATGCCTTTTAAGCGCAGTGCAAGGGCATCCGCCTCGTCAAAACGGCGTTGCAAAATTAAATTAGGAATATGCCCTGCAAGGCATGCTGAAAGGCATATAACACCCTTCGAGTGCTGTTCAAGGGTTTTATAATCAATGCGTGGTTTGTAATAAAAGCCTTCGCAAAAAGCAATTTCGTTAAGTTTCATAAGGTTGGCATAGCCTTCGTTGTTTTTTGCAAGCAAAATAATGTGCCCTATGTCATCTTTCCCCTGCTTTTTATAAAGGTCATTGCATATGTAAAACTCGCAGCCCAAAATTGGCTTTATCCCCGCCTTTATGCACTCCTCATAAAACTGCAATGCACCATACATATTTCCATGGTCGGTTATTGCAACGGCGCGGTAGCCACGCTCTTTGGTTATATCAACCAACTTTTTTATGCGCGCAATACCGTCTAGCAGCGAATATTCCGTATGAACATGCAAATGAACAAAATCTTTCATCACTCCTCCAATGCTTGTGCAATTTTGATGATTTTTCTAAATCTGTGATTTAGCCCTGAACGCGTCAGTTTTATAGTGGAAAGTTTTAAAAGCTCGTCCAAACTTTCCTCTGGGTTTGCAAGGCGAAGAACAGCAACCTCTTGCAAATCTTCTGGCAAACTTTCCAGACCCACTGTGTCAATAATGGTGTTAATGGCATTTGTTTGCTTTAAACTTGCCTCAACCGTTTTGTTTATGTTGGCGTTTATGCAATTTACCTGCCTGTTCACCTTGTTGCGAAGTTCGCGTGCCACAATCTCGCTTGAAAGTTGCAAAACGCTATTGTGTGCCCCTAAAAGAGCAAGCAAGTCCTGAATTGTTTGCGCATCTTTTATATATAAAACATAGGCATTTTTTCTTTCAAAAATTTTTCCTATAATGTTATATTCTGCCAAAATATGCGAAAGTTCTGTTAAAAATTCATAACTTTGGCTGGAAAATTCCATATGATAACCAGTGCCGCAACTGACAGCCGCATCTTCAGAAATTTTTATACTGGATGTGCTTGCACCAATATACACCCCTTTCAAAAAACTAAGCCGCATCTCGCCTTCTAAAAGCAGATTTTTGTTCAGTTCAAACTTTAATGAAAGTTGCCCATTGTCAAGGTCAATCACGCCAACATCCAAGAGCAGATTTTTAAATTTTTCCACTTCAAAAGAGATTTCGTAAAAAGTGTTTTTATTGATGCTGTAATTTTCAGAAACTTCTGGCGTAACTTCACTTGCAAAATATTTTTTTAACAAGTCGTTTACATAATCAAAAAGTTCCTGAACATCCGAAACTATTTTAAAATACAGTTTTCCATCGCGTTTTTCAATCTGCCCACAAGAGTGAAAAAGCCCAGACAAAAAAGCAATGGCACAGTCATCACTGCCAATGCCGCTTTGCAATATTTCCACTTTTGTGTTCCTAGAAAAACTCATTTTTTACCCTTTTTTAATGTTTTTTTGCTTAATTTCCGCGTTTTTTATTAAATTTTGGCAATTTGTCCACATTTGCCACCTGCGAAAGAGGTATTCCCAAACGATAAATTATGTTCATGCCATTGTTCACTTCGCCAACTTTTTCCGGCCTATGGGCATCGGAGTTTACTATAAACTTCACTCCCTCAGCCGCCATTTGTTCAATTTCTTCATCCGTAAAACAGATGCGCTTGCCGTTAAGTTCCACATACACACCTTTCTGCTTTGCCATTTTTGCCACCGCAAGCGTGTCAGTTTGGAAGCCATAGTTTAAGTGCGTGATA
>CANQCE010000101.1 GCA_947589655.1 uncultured Clostridia bacterium
CTTCGCAAGGGAGTTGCCGCAAAATCGCCAGCGTAAGCGCGATTTTCGTTTGGCGGCAAGCAGCAAAAAACAAGCGAAAAAGCGATGCTTTTGGAGTGAGCGACAAAACGAGCCAAAGCGCAGTTTTTTGCAAAGTGGGGGGGGCTCTTGTCAAGCAAATTTTAAAAAAAACAAAAAAAATTGAAAAAACTTATTATTTTTCAATTTTGTGCTGTTAAAATACAACTTTGTCTATCAAATAAATTATTTTTTTATAAATGGGGATTCTTGTCCCTCAAATAAAAAAACGGCGGTTTGCCGTTTCTTTACATACAAAAGCGCGTATCGCCGTTCATTTTTTCAATCTGGTGACGCAAAGCGGTATATTTGTCAAGTGTGGTTAAAAGTTCGCGTTCCTTTTGTTGCTCGTTCATCTTTGCAAAAACCTTTTCGTCAATTAAGTAATGCACCGGATTTAACACCAAATCTTCTTGCGAGAGCAAAAACTCCACTTTACTTCTAAATTCTGTGTCATCATTTGAAATGACTTTTATTTTTGCAGTGCTGGAAGAATTTTCGCGCCCAACCAAGCGTCTTTTTGCTTTTAAAGCAAATGTTTTTAAAACTTCATTTTTATTCATACTTTTGCCTCCTACATGGGCATTTTATAACAAAATGTGACATATTCCAAAAGTTAATTTTTCCTATTTTGTCGAATATAGACGAAAAAATTAATTTATGAATTTTTATCACAAAATCTTTTTTTTACATATAAAAACATATGAAAAAAATAGATAAAACTGTTGTGCTGGGGCGCAACGTTAAAATTGAAGACAATGTGCAACTTTTGGGGGAGACTTTTATTGGTGACGGCTGCGAGATTTGCTCTGGCAGCAAAATTGTTGACAGCGTGATTGGCGAAGGAACGAAGGTGGAAAATTCCAGAATTGAAAAAAGCAATTTTGGGAAGAATTGCACGGTTGGGCCTTATGCAAATGTTAGGCAAGGCTGCACGGTTGGCAGCAATGTGAGGGTGGGGGCTTTTGTGGAACTTAAAAATGCCACCATTGCAAACGGCTGCAAAATGGCACACCTTTCTTATATTGGTGATGCCGAACTTGGCGAGAGTGTGAATGTGGGCTGCGGCGTAGTTTTTGCAAATTATGACGGCAAGAGAAAACAAAAAAGCATTGTTGGAAGCAATGTTTTTATCGGTTGCAATGTGAACATTGTTGCGCCAGTAAACATTGCCGACAACACCTATATTTGCGCTGGCACCACGGTTACAAAAGATACCGAAAACGGCGATTTTGTTATTGGCAGAGTTCGCCAAGAAAACAAAAAACGCAAATAAAAGTGTAAAATTTTAAGAAAAAACTAAAAATTTGCCAAAAAATCTTGAAAAGTGACGCCAAATCGTTACAATTCGACAGAAAATATGTTATAATCACTTCATGAGCGAAATGAAGAAGTGGTTCTTATCATTGAATACAAAATTGAAAATCGCATTGCTTTTAGCGGGTGCGGTTTTAGTTTTAACTGCAACATTGTTGTTAGTTTTCCTTTTGCCAAAACCAGAAAAATTGGAAATAAGTGCCACAGATTTAACATTGCAACTGAACGAAACAAAAGTTTTGGACAATTATTCTGTAAACGATAACAGTGCGGTAATCACTTTTAATTTTGATAGCGACATTATTCAGATTAAAAATTTTCGTGCCACTGGCTTAAAAGAAGGTAGCACAAATTTGACCATTACGGCACACCTTAAAAATGAGACCGCCACCTGCACTTGCACTGTAACGATACTTTCTAATGAAACAAATCCGCCTGAAACAGAAGATGGCGACAAAGAGCCGGATGACAGCGGCGAAATGGGCGATTTGGGCGAAAAAGAAGACCAACAAACTGGGGAAAAGGAAGAAACAAAACCAAAAGAAGAAGAAAATGGTTCAAAACCAAGTGACAGCACGACCGAGAATAAAGAACAAGAGGGCGGCGAAGGCGAAAACTCTGGCAACGAAAAGGGTGAGGGCAACGAAGGCGGTTCTGGAAAGCCAGATAATACCCACGACAACACGGAACAATCTGGTGGCAATCAAGACAAAAAAGATGACGACAACCAAAACAACCCTGACAGTGAAACGAGTGGTGGGCAAACAGATGACAGCCAAACTGGCAATGACAAAACTGATGATGACCAAAATGATGACCAAACAGGCGACAACACCAAAGATAATCCGCACGACAATGATGATGAACCAAGCACAAGCAAAGTGCAGGTTGAAATTGAACCTCAGGACAATAATAGCAAGGTTATAAATGGCGTTTTGTATGTTAAGCGTGGAGAAATTTGTTTTGTTAAAATTACTCTGAGCATTGATAAAAAATTCTCTTGGGTTTCAAGTGGTGCCAGCATGGAAAAACTTCCCGGCAATACTTATGCATATAAAATTACCGCACTCACTTCTTGTGTGGTGGAAATTTATGTGGACGGCGAGTTTGTGGCAACAATTCATGTGGAAATAATTTAAAGAGAAAGCATATTTTAACTTTGGGTGACAATTTGTCGCCTTTTTTTTACATGAAAAAACAAAAAGAATTCCATTTGGTATTGACAAATAGATAACCTTTTGTTATTATATATATAAATAATATATTATGCCCAAAGGAAAAATGCCATGTTGATAATTAAAAATTTAAACAAAAAATACAAAAGTAGCGACAGATATTCCGTTAAAAACTTAAATTTGACCGTTAAAGACGGCGAGATTTTTGGTTTTTTGGGCAAAAATGGTGCAGGAAAAAGCACAACAATCAAATGTTTAACAGGCATTATCCCTTTTGAAAGCGGAAAAATTACAATCTGCGGGCATGATATTAAAAAAGACCCTATTGGTGCAAAAAAGAATATTGGATATGTTCCAGACGACCACGCCGTTTATGACAACCTCACTG
>CANQCE010000102.1 GCA_947589655.1 uncultured Clostridia bacterium
CTGCTTTCAATCTGTTCACAACATCTTCCACAACATCTGTGGTTTTTTTGCCAGCAAGAAAGCCAGTGCTGTCCAGCATAACGCCCTGTTCGTTGATTGGGCAAATTTCAGGCAAGCCCAGCTTTTGCCCAAGTTCAAAGTCCTCTGCACCACAGCCCGGTGCAATGTGAACAACACAAGTCCCCTCCGAATTGTCCACCTCGTCCCAAGCCACAACTTTGTGCACAAAATTTTGCTCTGGAAGTTCTGGGAAGCAGGTCTCGTATTCCAACCCCACAAGGTCAGAGCCCTTAAAGGTCTCCAAAATTTTAACCTCTTTCTTCAAAACTTTCAGGCGGTCTTTGCCAAGCACAATATTTTCGCCTTCAAAGTTCACTTTCACATAGTCAAATTCTGGATTCACTGCAAGTGCCACATTGGCGGCAAGTGTCCAAGGAGTTGTTGTCCATGCCACAATCTTAAAGTCTTTGCCTTTAACTGGCAATTTCACAAACACTGCGGTGTGTTCCACCTCGTGATAAGAAGATGCCATTTCGTGTTCAGACAAACTTGTTCCGCAGCGAGGGCACCAAGCCATTGGCCTGTTTTTCTTTACAATCCAGCCATGCTCATCACAAATTTTAAGAAAATGCCAAATGGCCGTAATGTTACTATCAGAATTGGTAAAGTAAGAATTTTCCCAATCCATCCATTGCCCCATGCGTATGGACTGCTTTGTAATTTCGTTTGCAAAATAGTTCACCCTTTCCATGCATTTGTTGGTGAATTTGTCTATGCCATATTGCACAATTTCAGGCTTGCCGTTAAGCCCCAATTCTTTTTCGACATTAACTTCCACCCAAAGTCCTTGCCCATCAAAGCCGTTTTGATATTGGCAATCTTTGCCTTTAAGCGCATTGTAACGAATGGTTAAATCTTTTAGCGTTCTGCCCCAAAAGTGATGAACTCCGCAGCGATTGTTCGCCGTAACTGGCCCATCCAGAAAGCGAAAGCGTTCATGTCCGCTGTTTTTTTGTTGCAGTTTTTTAAAAGACTGATTATCTTCCCAGAATTTCAACATATCCTTTTCAATTTCAATAAAGTTTGGCACCGTTTGCTCTTTTTTCATGTAATTTTTTCTCCTTAAAAGTTCTCTAAAATTTTGTTCATTTTCATAGTGTCTGCCGCCGTCATTATTCCAAGAGGCTTTTCAGCCGCACCACCGTTCACAGTTACCAAAATTGCCAAAAGTTTGGAATTTTTGTGGAAAAGTTCAAGCGCTTGTTCAACTGTGATGTCTTTGTTGGCAAAAGCGTAATAATCGCTGTTTTCAACTTTAGAAAGCATATCTTCAATTTTAACGCTGTCCAAAAATGTGTCGCACTTTCCGCCTGAAAGGAGGAATTTGCCTAATGCGTCCAAAATTTTTTGACCGTTCGCCACGCCAATAATCTGCCCCTTTTTGTCAACAACTGGAATGTTAGAATATCCAGAAGATGCAATCAGCGTTATAACCTCCCTCATGGATTTTGTGCTGCTTGCCAAAAGCACATCTCTGCGTGCCACAACGTCAAGCGCGCGCGGAGGTGTGGTGAGAATTTTTTCAATCTTTTCAATTTTTTCAACCACTTCGTCATGAGGCTCGGCAATAACAAAATCGTCATTGCCATGAACAATGGCGTTTCGCAAACGACCATATCCAATAAGGTCGTCTTCATATTTTCGCACTGTATAGTTAAAAGCAACCGCCTTACGAACAGCCTCCGAAAAGCCCATGCTGCGGTTAAAATTGTATCTGGTTTTAAGTGCATAATCAATGTTGTTGAAGGCAGCCAAAAACCTCATTGAGTTAGTTTTTTCCACCTTGTCAACAACCTCGTTTTCGTTTATTTTCTCTTTCATTTGCGCCCCTTTTTTTAGTTATGAAATAATTATACATAAAAATAAAGAAAAACAAAAACGATTTTTAATACAAAAAAAGAAAATCTAAAATAGATTTTCAATTGTTTTGTGGCGTAAAACTTAAAAGCGAGCCGTTCCCAAAATAAACCTCTGGCACTTTCCCCAAAAGAACATTTTCTGCGATAATCACCTCTGTAACACTGTCAATGGTGGAAGAATACGCCGGCATAAGCAAACTTACGCTGGCATACAAGCGCACATACAGAGTATGTTTGGTCTGATTTATGCCTGCGCTGACAAAATTGCTTTCAAAGGTGGAGGTCATTGCCCCAATTGGCGTGAGCCGCAAATTGATTTTTGGCCCAAAGCCCACCAAAAAGGGTATGCCTGTAAAAGTTCCAAGTGCAACCCCAACCCCCATTTTGCCCATTTCGTCCAAATATGTTTGTGCCACCTGATAAAATCTTCTTGCAACAAGGTTAAGTTTAACCGTTTGAAGCGAAAGCATAGTAATGTTGCCAACATCGTCCTTTTCAACTTTAACCAACTGGTCGTAGGATAAATTTTCTTCGTCCATCACATCAAACACCGCATCGCTAATGGCTGAGGTGGAAAGAGAATAAACGCTTTGCTTTGTCACCTCCAAAACCACAGGGTTGACCACGCAAAAATAATATGTGACAAGCAAAATAAGAACAGAAAAAACTGAGACCAAAACTATTCTTGTTCGTCTTCGTTTCCGCTTTTTATACTTTTGCTGATAAAGGCTAACCTTGCATTTCATCAAAGTATGTATATGTCGCAAAATGTCTTATTTTGCAATTTTTTTGCAAAAAGGCACTTCGCATTTTTGTGATTAAGCAATTTGGAAGTAATCCATATATGGTGTATTATGCATTGCATACCACACAACATAAAGTGTGGTATGCAACAGCCCTATTTTTTTGTATGCGATTTAAAAATTAGCGCAAACAAAAATGCAAAGCCGATGGCAGCAGCAATCC
>CANQCE010000103.1 GCA_947589655.1 uncultured Clostridia bacterium
TAGGCCGCCCGCGCGCTCAATCAACTCGTGCCCCGGCCTGAGAAAAAGATGATAGGTGTTGGAAAGAATAATCTGCGCGTGCATATCGTGCAAATCTTCCGGCCGTAACCCCTTAACCGTGGCCTGCGTGCCAACCGGCATAAACACCGGCGTTTTGATGTCTCCATGCGGCGTGTGAAAAATTCCAGCCCTTGCGCCAGTTTTTGGACATACCTTTTCAATTTCAAATGAAAACTGTTCTGCCATATAATTGCCTTTTACCTTTATATTTTTTTCGTTATTTTAACATCTAGTGCTTAATATTTTCCTCTTATTCAATAAACATAGCATCGCCGAACGAGAAAAAGCGGTATTTTTCTTGAACAGCGGTTTTGTAGAGCGAAAGCGTTTTGTCAATGTCGCCCACAAACGCCGAAACAAGCATAATCAGCGTGCTCTCCGGCAGGTGGAAGTTGGTGATGAGCGCATCCACAATCTTGAATTTGTAAGGCGGATAGATGAAAATTTTCGTTTCGCGCTTTTGCGGCTCAAGTGTGCCTGTTTCATCAACGCCGCTTTCCAGCACGCGCACCGAAGTTGTCCCAACAGCGATAATTCGTCTGCCTTCCGCCTTGGCTTTGTTAATTTTTTCTGCCACTTCTGGCGAAATTTCAAAATACTCGCTGTGCATCTCGTGATTTAAAATGTTGTCCTCTTTGACAGGTCGGAATGTTCCAAGTCCAACATGCAAAAGCACCTCCAGAACTTCCACGCCCTTCGCCCTAATTTCCTCGAGCAACTGCGGCGTGAAATGCAAGCCTGCAGTTGGCGCCGCGCTTGAACCTTCAACCTTGGAATAAACCGTTTGATAGCGCTCTTTGTCTTTTAACTTTTCCTTTATATATGGTGGCAGTGGCATGGTGCCAATTTCCATCAAATGTTCTTCAAATGTTTTTGCCGAGTTGTATTCAAAGCGAATTTTGGCGCAGCCGTAATCGCCTTTTTCCGTCACAATGGCCTTTATGTTTTCGTTGAAAACAATCTCTGTTCCGTTCTCCAGCCTTTTTGCTGGTTTGAGCAAACACTCCCAGTTTTTAAGGTCAATTCGCTTTTGCAAAAGCACCTCAATTTTTGCGCCAGTGGATTTATATCCGAATAACCTAGCTGGCAGAACGCGAGTGTTGTTCACAACAAGCACATCGCCCTTGTTTAGAAAGTTTACAATGTCATAAAAATGTTTGTGCTGCACCTCGCCTGTTTTTCGATTATAGCAAAAAAGACGCGAATGGTCGCGTTTTTCCAGCGGAGTTTGTGCAATTAATTCCTCCGGCAATTCATAAAAATAGGTGGATTTCAATAAATTTCTTTCGTTTTGCATGGTAACCTTTAATATTATATATCACTTATTTTCTGGCACAGGAAGACCCAAATGGCGGTAGGCATTTTCCATGGCAACACGGCCGCGCGGCGTTCTGGCGATAAAGCCAAGTTGCAACAGATATGGCTCATACACGTCCTCGATTGTGCCAGAATCCTCCGAAATTGTGGCAGCAAGCGTTTCCAAACCCACAGGGCCGCCGCCAAATTTGTGGATGATGCTGTCCAGAATTTTGCGGTCGATAAAATCCAGTCCAAGGTCGTCAATTTCCATTTTGGCAAGAGCCTCGTCAGTGATAGACTTTGTAATTTTTCCGCTGCCCATAACCTCGGCGTAGTCGCGCACACGCTTTAAAAGCCGATTGGCAATACGCGGAGTTCCACGCGAGCGTTTGGCAATGTCAAGGCTCGCCTGATGGTCAATTTCAATGTTTAAAATTTTGGCTGAACGTTCAATAATCTCTTGAAGTTCGCTTGGCTCATAAAGTTCCAAACGGCAGATAACGCCAAACCTATCGCGTAGTGGCCCAGTGAGCATGCCTGCCTTTGTGGTTGCGCCAATCAGTGTGAAAGGCTGAATTTTAAGCCTCATGTTTTTGGCGGAAGGCCCCTTTCCCACAATGAAATCCAATGCAAAATCCTCCATTGCAGGGTAAAGAATTTCCTCCACGCTTTTGTTCAAGCGGTGAATTTCGTCTATGAATAAAACATCGTTTTTGCCAAGATTGGTAAGTATTGCGGCAAGGTCGGCAGCGTGCTCAATTGCAGGGCCGGATGTCACTTTAAACTGCGAGCCAAGTTCGTTGGCAATAATATGTGCAAGCGTGGTTTTGCCCAAGCCTGGCGGACCATATAGAAGCACGTGGTCAAGCGCGTCTTTACGCGTTTTTGCCGCTTTGATGTAAACCTCCATGCTCTGTTTCACCTTTTCTTGCCCAACATATTGCGACAAACTTGTTGGTCGAAGTGAATTTTCAATTTCGGCGTCTGTCCAATTTTTGCTGCTTGTGATAAATCTATCTTCCATACTTTTCCTTATTTTTCCTTTTTTATTAAATGGTCGCATTTAAATTTGTATTTTTGTGATTAAAAATTTTGTTTACTTTCAACATATTGCGGTGTTACGCAATAACTTGGCTTGCATGACACACCATATATTGATTTTATCTTCCGTATTCTTTTAACACTTTCAAAATGATTTCTTCGGCAGTTGCCCCTTCCGTCATCTTGCTGCGAGCCAAGCGATAAGCCTCGTTTTTGTTCACGCCCAAAGTGATAAGCGTTTGCACGGCATCGTTCAGCACCCCTTCGTTCAAGTTTTCAATGAGCGGAATATCGTCAACACTGCCAAGCCCAACAGCGTTAATTTTGTCTTTCAATTCCAAGCAAATG
>CANQCE010000104.1 GCA_947589655.1 uncultured Clostridia bacterium
GTCAGGGGCAGGTAGCGCACCTCAAACGGAACAACGTTGATAAGTTGCACCAAGCCTTGCTCTTGCCAATATGTAAAGGCATCTTCCACGCGCTGCTCAGATAAATGCAGTTCGGCGGCAAAACGCTCGAGCGAATTGTCACGCGAGGAGGTGTCTTGGCACTTGTAAAGGCCATACAAATACACCTTTACAAACTCTGGGTCGGCAAAAGGAAGATAGTTATTGATAAAAATATTGTCCACCTGTGTGACATTGTTTGCCAGCATATCCACTGAATATTTGCAAAACGCCATAAAGCCCTCCAAAACTTGAATATATCTTAACATAAAAACAAAAAATTGACAAGTTTTTTAAAAGATTAAAAAAAATGACCGAAGAAAGCCTTTCAATTTTTCTCAATACAAATTGATTTTCTTCATTTTTGGACAAGCGGGGGAATATGAATAATTTGTAAAACAACTTGGGGGAGGGAGAAAATGCTGCTCGAAAAATTGAAAACAAAATTTTTGCATGGCATAAATTTTAAGCTGAGTGTTTGTGCTGTTTTGCTTGCTATAGTTTGCCTGTGCCTTCCGCTTGTGCTTGCTGGGTGTGGCGGCACTGCTGAGGCGAAAAATTGCTATGACATAAGTGCCGTTTTTGATGACGAGAGTAAAACGCTTGTCTGCACGCAAGAGGTGAAATATTTTAACACGAGCGAAAACAAACTGAACGAGATTTGCTTTTTCCTTTATGCAAACACCTTTAATGAGGGCAAAAAGGCGGTGACAAATGCTTATTTTGACCGTGCTTTCCCTAGCGGCGAGGAAAGTTATGGCGGCATTGAAATTTCTTCCGCAAAAGTTGGTGGCAAGGATGCGGAATTTTCTGTGAGCGAAACTGGCAACATTTTAAGCGTAAAACTTTTTGACGGATTGTTCCCAGACGAGAGCACAGAAATTGAACTTGAATATGTTGTGCGCTTGGCAAACATTCGCCACCGTTTGGGCTATGGCAATTCCACTATAAATTTTGGCAATTTTTTCCCAATTGCGTGCGTTTACGAAGATGGTTTTGTGAAAAACGATTTTGCCCAAAACGGCGACCCTTTTTACAGCGAAGTGAGCAATTTTGAAGTGGAAATAACCTATCCAAGCAAGTTCATTTTGGCTTCCAGCGGCGAGCAAACGGAAGTGTCAAGCAAAAAAAACATGGGAAGCGAGCAGAACAAAACAACCCTTTGTCAGGCAGAAAATGTGCGTGATTTTTGCTTTGTGCTTTCCGAAAAGTTTGAAAAAATTTCCGCCAGTGCAGGAGATGTGGAGGTAAATTACTATTTTTATGACGATGAAAACGCACAGGAACATCTGCTAACCTCGGTTAAGGCAATAGAGACCTTCTCTGAACTTTTTGGGCAGTATCCATATTCGCAAATTTCGGTTGTAAAGTCGGATTTTTGCTTCGGCGGCATGGAATATCCTAATTTGGTGCTGATAGCAGACGATTTGGCGGATGCGGAGACTTTTGATTATGTTATTGTGCACGAACTTGCACATCAGTGGTGGTATGGCTTGGTTGGCAATAACGAGTTTACAAATGCGTGGGTGGACGAAGGCTTAACGGAGTATTCCACCGCACTTTTTTATGAGCAAAATGCGGAGTATGGGTTGGATTATGATGTGATTATGCAAAATGCAACGGATACTTACCGCAACTTTGTTAAAATTTACGCCAACATTTTTGGCAAGGTGGATGAGAGCATGAACAGAAACTTGTTACAATACAAAACCGAGCCAGAATATGTGAATTGCACATACACCAAAGGGATGCTTTTGTTTGATAACATCCGCAGCATGATGAGCGATAGGAAGTTTTTTAAATGCTTGAAGGCGTATTTTAACGAATACGAATACAAAAATTCAAGTGCCGCCGCTTTGGTGGAGAGTTTTTGCAAAACTTCACATATAAATTTGCAGCCACTTTTCTCTGCTTGGATTGAAGGCAAGGTGAAAATAAATTAAAACCATATTGACAAACTTTTTAAACTATGCTAAAATGCTTGCAAGAGGTGAAAAATGTTTGAAGAAATAAATGGTCTGGAAAATTATCCTTTAAATGCAGTTGGGAAGGAAAAACCTGAACAAACAGGGGAAAAGGAAGCAGACGAACAAAAGCCTGGAATTTGCAGAACAACGGCGTATAAGGTTTATGTCGCTCATAGCAAAGAGCAGCCGGGCAGGGATAAATAACAAAAGCAACTTTGTTAAATGTTGTAAAAAAAACGACCAAATTGGTCGCTTTTTTCATTTTGTTAAACCTTATTTAGCCGTTTTCTTTGTTGCAGTTTTTCTTGAGGTTGTTTTAGATTTTGCTGTGCTTCTGGATTTTGTTTTTGCAGGTTGTTTTGCACCTGTTTTTGTGGTTGATTTTTTTGCAGGCGCTTTTGCTACCTTTGAAACCTTTTGCGAAATTGCATAGTTGTTTATAATTTTTGTTGGAATTGCATTTTTAGACAAACCGTCATATTTTGGGTCAAAATCTTTAATTGCTTCTTCAAACATGTCAATGTAATATGGCATACTTCTTTCAATTGTGAAATTTTGTGCATGGGCGGCAACAACGGCACGCTCTTGTTCACGCTCAATTGGGTGCTCAATCCACCAATCAATTTTTTCTGCCAAAGATTTTGCATCGCCAGCCTTAAAAACACTTTGTGGATTAACTGTAAACTGCGAACTTGCCGAACCTTCG
>CANQCE010000105.1 GCA_947589655.1 uncultured Clostridia bacterium
GGTGAGTGCCGGTTTGAAATTCAGTGAAAGTTCAACATTGTTCGCCCTGTTTATATGGCTGGATAGGCTTAAAACAATCGGCCCAGAGATGCCGTCTTCCATAAACAACATCTCGCCAAAAAAGGACATCTTTTTGCCGTCAGCAACCGCATTTAGCGTGACATTTTTCAAACTTACGCCCTGCAAAGCCTTGCAAAAATTGTCTTTCAGCCGAATTGGGCAAAGTGCCGGCACCGGCGTGACAATGTTATGCCCAAAACTTTTGGCAATTTCGTATCCTGTGCCTGTGCTGCCTGTGGAGGGATAACTTTTTCCGCCTGTTGCCACAATCACGCGGTCAAATTGGTATTTTCCATTTTGCGTGACAATTTCAAATTTATCAGCGTTCAAATTTGTCACATTTTTCACTTTTTCATTGAACAAAAATTTTACGCCGCTGCAATGCTTTTGCAAAGCCTTTGTCACATCGCTGGCTTTGTCAGAGGTTGGAAAAACGCGGTTGCCACGCTCAACCTTGGTCTTTAAACCCAAACCTTCAAAAAAATCCACCGCATCTTGGCTGGAAAAGTTGTAAATTGCACTGCGCAAAAACTTTTCACCATGCACCACGTTTTGCAAAAACTCGGCTGGCTCGCACAAATTGGTCAGGTTGCACCTGCCTTTGCCAGTGATGTAAATTTTTTTGCCTGCCTTTTCGTTGCCATCAAAAACGGTCACATCATGCCCATTCTTTGCCAAAAAACCTGCCGCCATAAGCCCAGAAGCACCTGCGCCAATAACGGCAATCTTTAATTTTTCAATCATGCTCATCTAAGCCCCTCTCATTTTTCGCCCATGAAAAAGGCAATTTCTTCTGCCGTCATCGGTTTGGCTTTTCCGCGTGCCAGTCCGCCCAAACGCACCTGCCCAATACGCACACGTTTAAGCAGAACAATGGTTCTGCCAATGCAATCAAACATCCTGCGCACCTGATGATTTTGCCCCTCGTCAATCACCACCGAAAGTTTGGTATTTTTGCCATCGTAACTTAAAAATTTCACCTTGGTTTTTGGCATTTTCACGCCATTTTCAACAACGCCGTTTCTTAGAACCGCAAGTTCGCTCTCTTTCATCTCGCCTTCCACCGTCACCTGATATTCTTTTTCAAAGTGAAAGTGCGGATGAGCAATTTTATTTGCAAATTCGCCGTCATTTGTCAGAAAAATTAGCCCTTCGGTGTTGTAGTCCAGCCTGCCCACAGAAAAAAGCCGAGCGTCAGTTTCCACCAAATCAAAAATGGTTTTACGCCCCCTCTCGTCACTTGCCGTGCACGCATAACCTTTGGGTTTGTGAAGTTTTAAATACACAAACTCGCTTGGCAATTTCAGCCTTGCCCCATCAAGAGTCACCACGTCTTTTTTCTGGTTCACCTCTTGCCCAACTGATGCCACCTTTCCGTTCACAAAAACCTGTCCATTTTGGATAATTTCATCGCATTTTCGCCTAGATGCCACTCCGCAAGCGCTCAAAAATTTGTTTAATCTCATAAAAATCCTCTTTTTGCTGATTTTGCAAAAGAGGCTTTTATTTTTTACAACTTTCTGTTTTTAAGTTGTTGCGTTTAAAGAAAATTTACCAATTTCCAAAAAAATCCTGCATCCTTTGCAAAACCGATTTTGGTTTTATATCTTCTATTGTAAAGATTTTTTCAGAAAATAGCAACTCTTTATCCAAAAATATTTCCACCTTTCCAACTTCTGTGGCTTTCTTTAAAGGCGCAGACAAATTTTCCGGCAAGGTGTAAACAAATTCCAGCCTTTTCACTTCTTCATCCGTAAGCGGATAAACAAAATTTTCAAAAGTCCCAATTTCCGCACTGCTTTGCCTGCCATCCAAAACAGGAATTGTATGGTTAAAGTTATACATGGCGGTTAAATTTCGCAAGGCATATTTGTTCGCACACTCGTCAAGAAGCATGGCGCTTTCAGGGAACATTGGTCCGCAGTTCAGCACCACACAAACAAGCCTAATTCCATTTCTTTCAATTGCAGAAACAAGGCAGCGGCCGGCATCGTCAGTGTAACCAGTTTTCACGCCAATGCAACCATCCAAAGTGAAAAGCAATTTGTTTTTGTTTTTTAAGTATCTAAACTCCCCTTCTCCGTTCGCAATTTTTGTATTTTTTGTGGAAACAATCTCTCTGAAGGTGTCATTTTCAAGTGCATAAGATGTAATTAGTGCCAAATCGTATGCGCTGGTGTAATGCCCATCCGCATCAAGCCCATGCGTGTTCGCAAAATGAGTGTTTTTTGTGCCAATCTTGCGCGAAAGGTCGTTCATCATTGTCACAAATTCGGCAGTTGAACCAGCCACATGCTCGGCAATGGCAACGGAAGCATCATTCCCTGAAATAAGCATAAGTGCGTAGAGCAGCGATTTTACAGAATAAACATCGCCTTTCCTTAAATAAAGCGAGGTCCCCGGCACGCCAACCGCTTTTGGCGAAATTTCAAAAAGTTCATCCAAATCTTTGCAATTTTCAATGGCGGTGATGGCCGTCATAATTTTGGTGGTGCTTGCCATGGGCAGCCGCTGGCTATCGTTAATGGAAAAAAGTTTTCTTTTTGTGGTGGTTTCAATCACACTGCACGCTTTTGCCGAGCAGAAAAGGTTGTTGGCATTTGTCTTAACCAAAACGCCATTGCCAACAAACAAAAACAAAAT
>CANQCE010000106.1 GCA_947589655.1 uncultured Clostridia bacterium
TCAAACTTGGGCCATTAAATGCCTCTGCCTCTTTGAACGCCTTTATGCATTGTTCCATGTTCGCACCTAGCGAAACTTGTGCAACGTAGCAGTTTTTAGATGCAACTGCCAGCGCCACCAAATCTTTTTTCTTTGTAGGCTTTCCTGAATTGGCAAATTTTACCATTGCCCCTCTTGGAGTTGATTTTGACGCCTGCCCACCAGTGTTGGAATAAACCTCGGTGTCCAAAACCAATATGTTGACATTTTCGTTGGAATTTAAAACATGGTCAAGTCCGCCATACCCTATATCATATGCCCAACCATCGCCACCTATAATCCAAACACTGTTTTTATCTTTTGAATATTTGCTTGCAAGTTTCATGCCAAGCCCAAACTCGGCATTGTCCTCAAACAAAGAATTTGCCCATGCAGGCCCATGCCCATTTTCGTCTTTAAGATAAGGGCAACTTGGGAACGAACCGCCATATATACTTGAACAGCCTGTGGCGTTGGCTATAACCATATTTTTCCCAAACAGAGTTGTGGCAAGTTTAATGTAAGGCGTCTCTCCGCAGCCGCCGCAAGCACCAGAAAAACCAAAATAGCAGTCTTGGAATTGCAGCCCCTTTGGTGTTTCTGTTGAAAAAGGTGTTTGTTTTTCTGTTTTCAATTTTTTTGTGATAGCGTAGGCTTGCTTTTCTTTATCCAAAATTTCATTTGCCATTTTCATTTCAAGAGCCTTCTCTCTTGCAGGGCACGTTTTAGCACATACGCCGCAGCCTGTGCAATCTTCTGGGCTAACCTGAAGGCGATAATAATATCCGTCCATGCCATAAGCCTTTGCAAACTCAATTTCTTCTGGAGTTTCGCCCTTTACAAGCACTGGGCGTATGGCAGAGTGAGGGCAAGCCATAACGCACCTTCCGCATTGAATACAATTTTTTGGCAACCACATTGGCAGGTGGGCGGCAAAACCTCGTTTTTCAAATTCCGCTGTGCCAGTTGGAATTTTTCCGCATTTGTCAAAAGCAGAAACAGGCAGGCTGTCACCGCTAAGCCTTTCAATTGGGCACATAATTTTTTTGTAAAATTCGTCATTGATTTTTTTAGCGTTTGCAGTTTCATTTTTAAATGTAAATTTTGAAATGTTCACCTTTTCAAGAAGTTCCGCTGCTTTTTTGTAGGCTAGCAAGTTTTTGTCAATAACGCTTTGACCTTTTTTTGCAAAAGTTTTTTTAATATAATTTTCAATTTGCGTTGATGCAACAGAAAAATCTACAACATTTGAAACCTTAAAAAATGCTGTTTGCATAATAATGTTTATTTTGTTGCCCAATTTGGCTTCTTCGGCAAGTTTTTGGGCGTTTATCACAAAAAGTTCGGCATTTTGCTCTTGCAGGCGCTTTTTATATTCATTTGGCAGCACTTTGTCCACTTCTTCTGCCGAAAAAATTGTGTTCAAAAGCACTTTGCCATTTTTCTTTAATTCGGCAAGGCAATTGTATCTGTGCACAAAAGAAAAGTTGTTTATAACAATTATATCTGCTTGTTCCACAAGATAAGTGCTTTTTATAGGGTTTTTGCTCACCCTTATATGCGAGCGCGTCAGGCTTCCGCTTTTTTTGCTGTCATATTCAAAATATCCTTGCACATATGCACCCAAATTTTCGCCTAAAATTGTTATTGTGCTTTTACTTGCCGAAACTGTTCCGTCACTGCCCAAGCCCCAAAATTTAATTTGGAATTCGTCTGGGGTTGCCGAAAATTTGGAGACAGGCAAAGAACTTTTTAAAACATCATCTTCAATGCCAACCGTAAAGTTGTTTTTTTCGTTTTCAAAATTTTCTATTACAGCCTTTGCCATGGCAGGGGTAAATTCTTTTCCGCCCAAGCCATACCTTCCTGCGAGCAATTTGATGCCTCGGTTTTGTAGAGATGCGCAAACATCCAAATAAAGTGGGTCGTATGCACCGCACTCTTTGGTCCTATCCAACACAATAACTTTCTCCACGCTCTTTGGCAAAACTTTGGCAAAAGCGGCATAATCGAACGGTCTGAACAAATGCACAGAAAGCACTGCCACATCTTTTTGTTTCATAAGGTCAAGGGTTTCTTCCAAGCACTCGCAAGCCGAGCCCATGCAAACCACCACTTTTTTAGGATTTTTTACACCAAAAAGTTGGAAAGGTGAATATTTTCTGCCTGTCAATGCTGCAAAATCTTCCAAAATGTTCTGCAAGGTGTCATAAATGTTGACATATGAAGCCGAGGAAGCCTCGCGGTTTTGGAAGAACACATCTGGGTTTTGCGCCGTGCCCTTTTGATAAGGCTTTTCAGCGGAAAGGCGCTGCTGCCTAAAACTTTCAATTTCTTGCACAGGCAACAGCTTTTTAATCACCTCATCTGGAATTATGTCAATTTTTTGCATTTCATGCGAAGTGCGAAAGCCGTCAAAAAAATGAACCACTGGCAAACTTGCTTTGTAAGCCAAAACATGTGCTATCAGTGCAAAATCGTGTGCCTGTTGCACCGAATTGGAACACAAAAGTATGCAGCCTGTTTGACGCACCGCCATAACATCGCTGTGGTCGCCAAAAATGGAGAGGGCGTGGGTGGCAATCGCCCTTGCCGCAACATGCAAAACGCATGGCAAATGCTCGCCAGCAATTTTGTATAGGTTTGGTATCATAAGCAGCAGCCCTTGGCTGG
>CANQCE010000107.1 GCA_947589655.1 uncultured Clostridia bacterium
GTTTGCCGTGAGAGCAGCAAGTATAACGCTTGTTAAACTGCAAGTGATTGTGAAAAGAAACAGAATTGCCAATCCTGCAAATTTAAGCCTGTTTTTTAATTTTCGGAATCCTCGATTCCCCCCCCCGCAATTTTTCTTTTCATCTTTTAACTCCTTTTTTTCTGGGGAGGCAACAAACTTTTTAACGCGGACACGCCACAATTTTTGTGGCTAACCGCTAAAAGTTCGTTTCCCCGTCCCAATCTCCCTTCACTGTAGGTGATTTTCAATTTTCCAGAGCGAACGCAGTTCTTTCCTTGAAAAATTGAAAATTGATTTTAGAATTCGCAAGTCCGTCTTCGCCAGTTTCTCTCTTTGCGTCATGTTGAGCCAGCCGCTAGGCTGTGTCGCAAAGCCGAAGGCTTTCTCACTCAACGGACTTCCTTGACGGAGTGCGTTCATCTCCTTCCTATTTTCTTCGAAGTCTTTTCCTTGCGTTATCCGTCAAGCAAGTTAAGTTGTAGGAGATTTCTCGACTACGCTCGAAATGACGCGTCATGTTGAGCCGTGAGCGAAAGCGAATGTTGTCGCAAAGCCGAAGGCTTTCTCACTCAACGGACCTCCTTGACGGAGTGCTTTCATCTCCTTCCTCTTTCACTTTTATTTTACACATATTTTCAATTTCAAGTCAAGCAAAATTGCTTTTTTATTTCAATTTTGTTGGTTTTTAAAAACTTTTTCTAATTTCTTTAAGCAAACTTTCTTTATCGTTGGCAAGTTTCCCATCAAAAACTTTGCTTAACAAATTTTCTAAAATTTTGCTGTAATTGCGCTTGTCTATCTTTTCAAAATTTTCTTTTATATCTGCCTCATTTATTTTTAGGTCAGAAATTTTGATTGTAAGCCCATGCTCTATGATATATTTATAAAAGAAATTGTATTTGTTCTCCAAATGTTTTGATTTGCAGTGCAAAAGCGGCTTTATGTTATCCCAATATTCAAAATATTTAAAGAAATATTCCTTGTTTTTTGTGCCAGAAATTGCCTCATAAAACCCTGAAAGATAAACAAAAATTCGTTTAAATTCTTGCGTGGAAAGCCCAAACTGCTCTTTCAGTAATTTTTCTAAAAACACCTCCAAACACTCTGGCTTTGCAGTGTTCACCATGTCAATTAAAAGCCCCAAAAATCTATCTTCAGTTTTATAAACATAGTGATATTTCACAAAGCACTTTTCCAGCCCCAAATATTGCCAAAGTTCCAGCCTGTTAAGCAAAAGCAATGTTCTTTTTAACTGTTTTTTCTTTAAATTGTGTTTTCTGTCGCACTCCAAAATTTTTTGAATTTCAGCAAGTTTTCTTGCCCCCTGAAGTGCCGATACATTGCTTGCATTTGCCTTGGCAGCAAGAAATGTATTTTTTTCAATTTCAAACCCAAGTTCGCCTGCAATACGCACCATGCGCAAAACTCTTTCCCCATCATTTTTGAAAAGGTCTGGCGTGCAAGCACGAATAATTTTGTCTGTAAGGTCAACAATGCCATGTTGCAAATCCACACACTCGTCTTTGTTTATGTTATAATAAATTGCGTTAATTGAAAAATCGCGGCGAGAACTGTCTTCTTCAACCTTGTCTGTTCTTTCCACGGAAATTGGCGTGTGCGAGCCGTCATCCGCATATTTCTCTTTTCTAAAAGCGGTGTATTCGTATGTTTCATCCCCAATGCTAATGGCAAGCGAGCCCAATCTTAAATTTTTCACTTTCACAGAAAAGCCGCTGCCCTCTAACCTTTTGGAAACTTCTTCAATATCCACCTTGCTGCACAAATCCACATCGCTGGCTCTCAGCCCAAGAAGGCGATTGCGCACATAACCGCCAACAATATACAAATTTTCTGGGAAAAATTTGGAAAGTTTTATCAAATTTTGCGATACATCAATAAACATATCCCCTCCGCCAAAGAAAGACTTGTTTTAACAAAATAAGATTAATATAAAATTAAAAAAAAGTCAATTTATATTTGACATTTGCAAAAAAAATCGTTAAACTTGAAAGGTAAATATGAAAAAACTTCACAGAAAGAAAAATGCACAAGTCATTCAAGATATTCCAATTGTCCGATATCAAACAGATATGGAACATGGTCTTTCTGAGGAACAAATTAACGAGCGTATTGAACACAAACTTGTGAACGACACAAAAATACGCACATCCAATTCGTATCTTTCCATAATCGCAAAAAATGTTTTCACTGTGTTCAACATAATTTGGCTGGTCATTGCAATTGCGCTTATGTGCGTCAACGCGTGGGGAGACCTTTTGTTTTTGTTCGTTGTCATTGCCAACACCGCCATTTCAATTTTTCAAGAAATCAAAGCAAAAATCACGGTTGAAAAACTCTCCATGGTCACCGCGCCTAAAATTAAAGCCGTGCGTATGGGCTTGGAAGTGGAAATTAAAAGTGAAGACTTGCTTCTTGACGATGTTATCATTTTGGAAAACGGAAACCAAATCCCTGCTGACTGCGTTATTGTTGACGGCACTGTTGAAGCCAACGAAAGTTTGCTGACTGGTGAAAGTAATTCCATAAAAAAAGTGGTGGGAGACACTTTGCTCGCTGGCAGTTTTTTGGTCTCAGGCATGTGCTACGCACGCGTGGAAAAGGTTGGCAAAA
>CANQCE010000108.1 GCA_947589655.1 uncultured Clostridia bacterium
CGCCCAAAATGCCCAATCATTGCCTGCACGCCAAGCGAGGCGACCTATAACCGCATGGCACTCCTTTATGGCGTTGTGCCAATTCTGGACAAAACATACAACAAAATTGAAGATGTAAACGAAAGTTCTTTAAAAAAAGCGCTGGAAACAGGTCTGGTGAAAGAAGGCGATAAAGTTGTGCTTGTAAGCGGTTCAAAAGCAGGCAGAAGCGGCTCAAACGCACTTGTTATAAGAAAATTATAGGAGATTGTTATGTATTACACGCTCATTTATCTTATCTTTTCGGCAATAGCCATTTTCACAAGTTTTCCCATTGCCGCAGCAAACGGAATTGCGTATCTGGACATCCTCACCGACTATCTTGCTTTTACAACCTTCTGCGGATGCCTGTGCGGCCTTATAATGTTGCTTGCTCGGCCTTTTACAAAAATTAAATTCAATCCAAATAGCAAATTCTTCCGCGTGCCAGAATATGAGCAGAAATTTTATGAAAAAATAAAACTTGACAAATGGAAGAAAATTGTTCCTGATTTTGGCAAAATGGTGGGTTTTAAAAAGAAAATTGACCCAAAAGAGTGCAAGAACTCCAAATTTTATGAAAGATTTTTATATGAAAATATAAATGCATCAATTCTGCATTTTGCAGATATTTTGCTCTCCCCATTTTTCTTCTTTTTCTTGCACAAAGAATTTTACATAACAATCGGCCTTTGCGGAATGCTGGTGATTTTCATCCTAAACATCATCCCAGTTATGTTGCAACGCTTTCTCCGCCCACGGCTGCTGAAAATTTACAACAAACTTAAACAAAAAGAAGAAAAAAGTGAGGCTTAAACCCCACTTTTTTTATTCCCAAGGCTTTGGCTGATAATCAGCGGCATCACGGATGATTTCTGAAATTCCACCTTCTTGATATTTTCTGGACATAGTGCTGTCGCTATTGAAAAGCGTTTGCTCACCAAGCATGTTCTCAAGCCAAGATATCCATTGCGAATCAACATACACCCTAGCAACGCCGCCGTTAGAATACACACCCTGACAATAATCACTAAATATATCCTCAAGTTCGCTTACGTTTGTAAAGTCAAAGCAGGCAAGATTAAGTTCCATATATGTTTCGTAATCGGTCTCCAACTTAGCGTTTCCTTCCTCGTCTGTTACCACATAATCGATCTCCACAAAAGAACCGTTATCTTCAAGAATATCCCACAAACTCCAAGCTGCACAGCCAATAAACATCCTTGACATAGAGAGCATAAGGCTTGTGTTGAAATTTTTGAATGTAAGACCAAACACTTGACAACTAGCAAACATACCAGGCTCAAAACCAGCGTCTATACATTGTTCTGCATAAAGATATTCGTCAGTAGCATAATCATAATGCCCATCAATAACAAAAATGTCTGTGTCTGAAAGGAAATATCTGAAATCTTCGGGACATTTTCTATATGAATCAAAATTAAACCCAGAGAAAATCTTTACTGAATTTGGCAAAAAGTCCTCAAAGCCGCCATATGTAGTAAAACGCATATATTCACTAATAACATTCATTCCGCTATCAAGCCAATCACCAAAATCGCCAGGCATGCCCACATGATAATCTTGTGTGTATTTTAAACCATTAGGATTTATATATGTTCCATTTGGCCCATTAAATTTGTCAAATGCAATATAACTCCATCCCTGGTCATGCATTCCATCGAGATATATCGGCACTTCAGCGCTACCATAAAGGAGATTAAACTGAACATCTTCCCGAAGTGCCTCATTGAAGTTTGAAGCATAAATTCCAATAACGGAAAGGCCATTATCATACAAGAAGGACCACCAATCAGCCGTGTCACCAATGGTCGAGGAAGTATCAACAGTTTGTCCCCACATTCCGCGAACACTCAAATTTTCACTGCCAAATTCATCGCCATATAAAGACTGATTTGTCCCCGCCTTGTCTGGCTTAAAATTTTTCCCAACAAAAATCTTTGCGCGCATTTCTTCTGTGCCGCCGCCCAAATTTGCAAACATATCTTGCATGTTTGTGCAATTTCGTGTGTCAAACCCCACCAAATTTAAAACCATGCGATTATAATCAATCCCCAAAAGGTCTTCACCTCCGCCAGCGGAATAAAACATTCGCGACATATTTGTCACTTTGCTGGTGTTGAAATTGTTTAAATTGAATTTGTAACAAAATTCCAAGTTTGCAAACATTTCAGAGCAATCTTCAGGCGCAATAATTGGCAGGGAAGAAAGAAAATAAAAGTCATGCAAAACATCGAAACCACCTTGTGGCACAGAAAAAACATCAATGTCACCAATTGTTTGGGTTGCCGTTGACGGCTGCAACACATTCCCATTTTCTGTTTTGTAAGTGCCTGCCTCGCTGTAATAATCAAAAGTCACAGTAGCCGCATACACACTCTCATCTTCTTGGCTTCTCAACATTTGATTAATTTCATCTGCAGGAAGCAGTTTTGCACCGTCCTCTTGTGGTTCATAAAAAATAGAAAAACTGCTACCCACGTTTGCCGTGAGAGCAGCCAAAATTACGCTTGTTAAACTG
>CANQCE010000109.1 GCA_947589655.1 uncultured Clostridia bacterium
AAATATAATTTTTCTGGCACCTTTGATGGCAACAATTATATAATCCGTGGAATGTATTGCCGTTCCACATCTATGACTGACACTTATTATGTTAAGTCATCGGATATAGAAATGGGCTTGTTTGGCTTGGTTTCTGCTGCCACTATTAAAAATTTGATGCTGGATGGTGCATCAATTTATTTAAGTTCCACTGCATCAAGTTCCAATAACCTGTATGCGGGAATGATTGTAGCACATGGCCCTAGTGCTACCTTTTCTCAAGTTGGAGTGCTTGGTGGGCAAATTTATATTTCGACCACTGGGCAAACTGGCACGCGATATGTTGGAGGATTAGTTGGTGGAGACATTAGTATAACAAATTTGAACGGATGTTTTTATGCAGGCGCTATATATGTGCATGGTGGCACCACATCTGCTAAAAGCCTTGGTGATGTTGGTGGACTGTTTGGAAATTTTAAAGGTGGCATTACTGACAGCTTTGTTTACGCCTTTATTGATTCAAATGTTGCAAATGTAGGCGGAATCTGTGGGCGAACTACGGCTGCCACAACAATTACGTCCAGTTATTTTGCTTCTTGGGCAACAAACATTATGGGCTCGGGGAACTCTGGAGGAATTGTTGGTTACAACAGCGGCAGCGGCGTTGTGGCGATTAATGGATGTTTTGTGGATTGCGAACCGCTTGGACAAGAAACCATTTCTGGCAGGAGTAGAAATAAAGGCTTTGGTGCTGGTTACGCATCAAATGGTGGGGTTAATGTTAACGGATTTTGTTATCGTAGTTCCACCAAAGCTGTCGCGACTGATGTGTGCAACTTTACATACAAAACTGTTAACAATTATTATAACTTCACATCATCCATATCAAACTCTGGCACAAACGCAACCAGCATAGGGCCTTTATATGGAACAGCAGACACCTTTTATACCAGGGGCATGGGGAGTACATCTTGGTCGATAACATTTATGACCACAACCACTGTGCCATCAACCACATGGGCAAGGCATGCCTACACCAATGCGAATACAATTTTAAATGACGGATATCCAATTCAGACTTGGGTAATCAATGCGCTCAACCCCAAGTTTGTAACATCACTTCCTGCCACAACACCTTCTGGGCAGGGCACATCAGGCATCTTCTTCAAACAGATACTTTTATTTAGCTGCAGACATATCAGTATCTACGGACTTATTTTGGGTGCCAATTGGGGGATATTATACTGCCAACGGCGTTGGTGCAACATACAGCAATATTAATTTTAATGGGGGCGGCCATTACATATATGGGATAAGAATGATTCGAACCACAAGATCTATTTCATCTGCTTATTATACTCTGGGAAAGATTTACAGTTCTTCTTATGCAACAAGTCTGCCGCAGTCATTTAGCAGGGCAGAAGTATATATGGGATTGTTTGGCTATGTTTCGGGGACTATAAGCGATTTGTATGTATTAAATAACAGAACAACAATTGTTGGGTCGCTGAACCCGTTGACATCTGGCAGTAATAGTTCAGGTCAAGGGAGTTGCTATGTTGGAACGTTGAGTGGAAGGACTTCATCAACAACCATTGATATGGTATGTAGCGAAAATATTGAAATTACGGTTAATGTTATAAAAGACTATACAGCCAGTGCAAGAAGTGCGATTTATTCCTGTGGTGGCCTGGTTGGATCTTCTACTGGCAGTTTAACAATATCAAAATGTTTGACACGCACTATGCGATTCTTTTTCAATGAATATTTATTTTATACTGCCGGAGGGCTGGTTGGCGAGGTTGCTGGCTCTGGTGGACTGACTGATTGTTTTGTAAGTTATTATGCGTGCACTTTTAGAGCGGAGGAGCTTGGTGGGCTAGTCGGTGATGTTAATGCGTCATCGTTTACAATTAACAAATGTTATGTAACTTGTTTGGCAGGGACATTGACAATGTATGCTAACGACTCTGCTGGAGGCTTGGTGGGGATGAACTATGGGACCATTCTTTCTTCATTTGTGGATGAACAGCTTAGTTTGTATGGCCCTTACAAAGGAAGTCTGGTAGGCACTAATGGTGGAACAATTAAAGCAAGTTCATATAATTCTGCCAGAAGCAGCACGGCCGCTGTTGGGCAACAAAGCGGAACTGCAACCACAAGTTCTTTCTCTCGCAGTTCGACAACATACAACGCATACACTCTGGCAAGTTCGCCATCAAGTTTTTACACCAGCGCAAGTTATTTAAAGGCATCCGGCTACACCTCCGCTTGGAGTATTACTGCGGCAGCACCAATGGGCAGCACATCTTCTGGAACCACTTGGATTTACAGGGCATATATCGACAGTTCCAACAGCCAGTTGGCTGGTGCCCTACAGGCTAACGGCGGAATGCCAGTTCTGCGCTGGGCAGCAGACAGATTTAGAGTGACTGTAAAGGTTAGTTTTAACTCCGATGGTGGCGACACTTATGATTCCAGAACATACGAACTGATGAGCAAGTATAACTCCGTTTTCAATGGCACGTCTTACACAACACAGTCTCTGCCAAACCCCTACAAGGTGGGATATACTTTTAAAGGTTGGTATACAGCGGCAAGTGGCGGAGACAATGTTACAAATTCCACCATAATGACCAAAACTTCCGACTACACGCTTTACGCACAGTGGGATACAAATGTTTATAAAATCACGTTAGATGCAAATGGCGGAACAACGGCAACTAACAGCGTGCTATACTATAAATATGGAACTGCAAGTTATTACACAAGCGGAACAGCAAGCTCGTCCACAAGTGCAGGTTCGGTTTCTGGAACGGCATACGCAAATGGTAGCAAACTTCCAACATCATATCTGCCAACGCGTGCTGGGTATACCTTTATGGGCTATTACACCGAAGATTTATACGATTACGATACTGGTCAGTATTACCAGAAAGAGATGATAAGCTCGGCAGGGGTAGTCATCCTTACAACATCATCTTACGATTCAACATGGTCTTTTAACGAGACGCTTTACGCACACTGGCAGGGGAACAATACCATTACAGTTACTGAACATTTGCGCAGCGCGGCAGGAACATGGGCAACGGCAGCTTCTGGCAAGATTGGGGCAACATATTCTGTGACTGGTGGCAGCGATGACATTACGCTGTCTTCATCTTCATTATCAGGAAGATTAGGCTCAGGGACATACAATTTCAAGGTTACCAAGCAGGGAGATGACGCTTATACGCTTGTTGGCATAAGCACAACGTCCACCCCTCCAGTGACTTATCACGATACCACCAGTGTGGAATCAATTTCGTTTACGGCTGCTTCTACAACAAACATTCATGTATGGTATCAAACAGACAGCACCGCAGATATTTTATCTAACAGCGATGGTTACTATATCTTTGAAGACGGCTCTTTCCCACAAACAGAGGTCACCGACACAAACTTAAAAACCACATTGGCAAGCCAGACGCAGAGCAATTTCTACACGGTTTACAACGCTTCTGGCACGGCAATTAGCGTTAAAAAGGTAACCTATAACGGCGTTAATTATGCTGGGGTGCAGCTGAATGGCGCAGTGCGCTGGTTTACGTTTGAACCTATCGAGTGGCGTGCAAGCACAGTTTTTGATTGCAGCGGCAAAAATTATTATTATGTCAATCCAAATAATTTTGAAAATAATAAAAACTATACAATAAACATCTGGGCGTTTATGTCCGATTGGTCCTCTGTGGGCTCGGACAAGGCCCTGTTTGGCGGAGGGTCATCGGCAAGTGCCAGCATGGAACTTATGATTGATTCCGCTGGCAAGTTTTCCATGAATTACGGTCATGGGAGTAATGTTGTTGTAGGCACAGTGATTGCAAAAAATCTTGCACCGGGGTGGCATATGTTCACGGCAACTTGTGATGGTTCCACAACAAAACTGTATGTGGATGGTCGCTCTGCTGGCAGCAAGTCCGCTAGCACAACTTACAACCTTCCAACCGCAACGCACTATACTGTTGGTGCAGTTGCTTATGGAACAACAACACCTTTTGACATCTTCCCAGGCATGGTGAAAGGGCTTTATATTGAAGAAGGCATTTGGTCAGATAGTTCGGTTTACGAGAACTTTAACAGTTTGGACGCAACATTTGAAATACAGTTCTCTCCTTACAGCGAATACGCCATGGTTCGACAAAACACCAGAGCGGTTTCTTCAAAAATTTTGCTGGCAAGTGGGTTGAGTGGGCAGAATGAACTTTCTCCAACATATGGTTTGTATTCAAAAAACAGTAGTGGCTCATTGGGCATTACAAGGGCGGCAACAAAATCGCTTGCTTACGAAACATTTAATAAATCAAGCACAAGTCAAAACGTTGTTACATACAGCAGCAGTTTCTCCACATCTTCGTTCTTTGCCTCTGCTGGCGATGTTTTGCAGTCTGGCGTTGGCATGCAGGCAGAACTTACCGATTTTGCCGCTGCCATTTTGGGCGTGCAAGGCGGCACAATGGGCGATTATTGGACGTCTAGCCTTGGTGACTTTGGCAATGGAATTTACATCACCGCAGACGGCGAGGTGCGTCAAGATTGGTTCAACCAAGTGCATGGGCTGCGCTTTATGATGAATGTTGCAGAAACGCAAATACTAAATGATGGTTATTGGGCAGACATGAACCGTTATTGGACTGCCAATCGTGCCTCTAAATTTGCAGGTGGCACTGGCGAGGCAAACAACCCATACCTTATCTCTAACGCCGCACAACTGGCGAGGTTGGCTTGGCTGTTTAGTGAAGGAGGGAGGCCAACTTGTAACAGTGGGAATTATATAGAAGCATATTACCAACTTACGCGAGATATAGATTTAGCCGCACATTATTGGGTGCCAATTGGGACTGATGTGTCATTTGATGGCCATTTTAATGGCGATGGGCACATTATCAAAAACTTGAAAATTGATTTTGACTATGAGCGCGATAGCG
>CANQCE010000110.1 GCA_947589655.1 uncultured Clostridia bacterium
TGATGTTAACGGCACACTTTACACCATAAACCTTTATGCTCATTGGCAGGCAGAACAATACACTGTTATTTACAATGTCAACTTCTCTGGCATGACACAAACTTATTCTGACACCACCAAGGCAACCTTTGATGCAAGTTATACAATTCTTTCAGAGGAAGAAGTTATTGATGCTAACGGCTGGAACAGAATTCCGGGCTGGACATTTAAAAACTGGCAGACAAGTGACGGCAAAACAACTTATCAGGCAGGGGCTTCAATCACTTATACAATAGGTGGAAACCTTAACCTTTATGCAGTTAGAGATGTTAACAGTTATATTGTTGAATATGACCCTAACACTGTTGATATAAACGACAAAAAATTGCAAGGCGAGGCCAAAGCAATTGACACCTCTGTAACAGGACATGTTATTACCACTTATAAATATAATGCAAGGGTTTCAATTACATCCAAATACGTGCTTACTGGTTACGAGTTCGCTGGCTGGACTTGGGAGGTTGATGGCAAGGTTTATGACGTTGTTGAAACAGTTACAGATGCCGCAAAACAGAAGCAAAACTTGGGGATGATTGAAGGGCATGTTACGCCATCTGAGAGCACAGACAAAATTGTGCTAAAAGCAAAATGGGCACCAGCAGAGGTTGAATTCAAAGTTTATCACTATGGGCAAACCGTGGCGGCTGCTATTGCTGGCAAAACAGAATGGAATCAAGAAGATTACAGCCTTTTGCAGGCTAACCCAGACACCAAGAGGTTGCTTACAAGCACAGACCTTGAAAGCACATTGCGTGCTGAAATTAATGGCACAAAAACTTACTTTAAAACTTTTGCAGGGTTCAAAGCAAGCAATATCCATTCTCCAACGGGGGCGTTTGTGGTGCAAGCAGACGGCAGTTTGGAAATTTATCTGCTTTACAGCAGGCTTACAAGCACTTTGACTGTAACACTTGGCAAGGGCGTTGAAAGCGTTACGGCAACCTCCGCACAAAGAGCGGAAGCCTTATCTGGCTCTGGCAACGGAGAGGTTCAATTTGACGGCATATACTTTGAAGAACAAATCACAGTCACAGCCAAACTGAAAGAGGGCTATTCAAACGCCAAATTCACAACAAATGATGCAACAGGTTCTGTTGTCACCATGCCTATTTCAATGCCAAGCAACGCACTTGCAATAACAGTTTCCGCAACGGCAGGGCCAGTTCCTTACACGGTTAAAGTTTACTTAATGAACACAAGTGGAAAGTATGATGCAAACAAATACGAAATACTGGGAAAAGAACCTAATAATAAGCTAACAGAAACCGTGGATAAGGCATTTGATATAGATCCAAAAAGCATATTCCCACGCATAGGCTTTGAATATGACGAGGGACATAAAGAAAGCGGTGCTGATTTTGCCGCAGAAAAATTGCATACTGAGGCTTTGCAACCAAATGAAGAATTTGTTATGTATTTCAAGCGCTTGCAGTTTAGCCTTACAATTAACCCAAATAATGGAACTTATAACAAAGAAACCACAAACACTGTTTATACCGATAAATATTTCGAAGAAGATGTTACAATTCTTTCAGACACCATAACAATTGAAAGGACAGGTTACACATTTATTGGTTGGAGTAAAGCGGCAAGCAGCCCTGGATTTGTATCCGAAGATAACAAATCGTTCACAATGGGCGCAGGCGATGCAACCTTAACTGCACAATGGAGAGAAAATGTTTACGAGGTAACTTTGGATGCCGAACCAGGTGAACTGCAAAAAGTAACATCCCCTGTTTATGTAAAATTCACCGGCACAGAATTTTATCAGAACTATGACAAGGAACAAAACATCCTTTCAAACACAGTTTCTCCAACTGCGGCAAGAACAGGTTACAGTTTTGAAGGCTGGGGATATAACAGTACAGCGGTCACAAATGCGGCAGGCGAACTGCTTGCAAACGTTACTGTTAACGGAGTAGAAATTGTAAAGGCTGGCAAATGGGTTTATGCCAACGACATAACACTCACAGCAATTTACAAGCCTTTGAAAATTTCTGTAACATTTAACGATAATATTACAACAGAGTATCCAAACGATGAAGCTACAAATATGCCAAGTGCATTCACCGTTGATTTTGATAGCCCATATGGCGATGACGTTAATGCCGAGCCACAAAGACACGGCTATAAATTTGAAGGCTGGTATTTATCTCCAAACCCAGCGGCAGATGAAAAAGCCATAACTGCAGAAACAACGGTTAGCACGCCAATAGCACATACACTTTATGCAAAGTGGACATCGCTGGACAACACAATTAAATACCTTTTTGACAACACCCATGAAGGTGAGCAGGTGTCACTAAATGCAAATATGAGGCAGGATACTGGCGCCCCAACCACAACAAAATCTCATCCAAGTGAGGATGTTGTAATTGTTCTTAAATCGGATACAGGTTACAGCATGCCAGCGGATGTTAGCGTTGTATTAAAACATGGCACAGAAAGCACAACACTTGTAAAAGACATCCATTACACATATGCAATAGATGAAGAAAATCCTGAAAACAACACAGCAACTTTAACCTTGTTAAAGGAATATATCAATGGCGACATTGAAATTAATGGAAAGGCCATTCCAAATGAGAACAAAGTTATATTCAAGCTTTCCAGAGTTTCTCGTGTTTCTGGAGAAGACAAATGGGAAACAGACAAGCCATATGAGGCTGTTCTTGGCAGAGTGACTGGCTATAACTTGCCAGAATCCATTAATATAACCATGGCAGGTGAGAACGGCAAACAACTTGTTGAAGGAGATGATTATACATACACCATAGATGGTGACAAGGCAACAATAAGCATTAAAGCAGGCGTCATTAAGGGAGATTTAACCATAACCGCAACAGGCGTTGCAAGGGTTGTTAATGTAACTTTTGATGCAAATGGCGGAACTTTTGGCTCTGAAACACAAAAAACTGTGGAAGGCGTGACATATAACACTACAATTTCTGAGTTCCCAAGTGACCCTACTTACACAGGCTATCGTTTTGCAGGCTGGTATCTTGCACAGTCCACGCCAGGCAGCAGCCCAAGCGGAACATTGTTCACTTCCGGAACAGAAATAAACGGTGAAAAATGTGAAATTGACTTTACCTTGTATGCTTATTGGGAACACAAAACCGTTAATGTTACAATAAGGAACAATTCTAACGGAAATTACGAAGGAACTGTTAGCGGCTCTGTTAATGGCGTTACATTTACAAACAGTGGAACATTTAAAACTGGTGACACAATCACACTTAAATACAATGCAAACACCGGCTTTACATTTAAACAATGGGTTGGAACTGGCAAGGGCAGCATTGTTAAAGAGGGCGAAAATTACGCTTACACCATTCTTGGCACCGATACAGATGCCGTTGGCGCTACAATTGAATTTGTGGCAGAATATACCATTACAGGCACAATAATTGTTTCCACAGACGGAGACGACAAAAACAAAGCAGGCGGAACTGCCACATTTACCGCAAGCAAAACTGAAAGTTACACCGTTGTTTACACGGGACCAAACCAAACAGTTGAACTTCAGGCAAGTGCAAACACTGGTTATCAGTTTGATGGCTGGTTTGCAGATTTGCTTGAAACAACTTCCGCTACAAACAAAGCCGAAACATATACTCGTGCTTTGGGTGCAACAGGCAGTTTTGAAATTTATGCAAAATTCAGTGCAATAACTTATTACATAACCTATCAAAAAGAGGGCGGCACATTTAACGGCGCTGGTCTGGACGATAAAGACCGATACGCATACAAAATCACATCCATAATTGAAATTGTTGGCAGAGAAAAGTTGACAAAACGTGGCTACACATTGCAAGGATACTCCTTTGTTGAAGGCAAGGTTGAAGGCAATTGGAGAGATAAATTTAAAGGCGACATTTTGTTTGATGACGAGCAAACGCAAGCCCTTTTGAAAGACCTTACAGGCATGTATGGAAACATTACATTAAAGGCCATTTGGACTCCAGATGTTCACAAATTGTTGTTAAATGAAAACAAAGCAGAACACACCACAGGGGATGTAACAATCACATATAAAGAAACCCCAGTAACCGAACTTTTTGTTGTGTATGATGAAACTTATGGTGATGCTTATATCATGCTTGACGGCACAGAAACGCCAGTTGGATTGATTGAGCCAAGCCGCCCAGGCTATACATTTGTTGGCTGGTCCTTTGAAACGGATGGTGCGGTTATAAAATCAACTGACAATGTAAACATAATTGAAGATACAAATGTTTACGCAATTTGGAAGGCCGCAAAGAGCAAATACAAAGTTGAATATTATCTTGAAGGTCTTGACGGAAATTATAAACTGGATAACACCTATTCCAGCCCAGAGGTTAAACAGGCGCACTCTGTTACAGGCGAGCGAACCTTAGAGGCCACAACGGACAGCGTTATATCCGCAACAATTTACGAATATGACGGCTTTACGCAAACTTCGCACAATGAAGAAAAGTTATCAGGGCAGGTTGATGCAAATGGCACGCTTGTGCTAAAGGTTTATTATAGCCGCAATTCTTATAATGTGACAGTTAACTGGCCAGAACTTGGCGTTGACAAGGTTACAATTAATGACACAACACTTGAGAAAGGCGTTAAACAAAGCTATAAATATTATCAAGAACTTAAATTTGTGGTTACAGTTTCCGCAGGTTACACTTTGGACGGCGTTTATTCTGGGCAAACAACTTGGTCGGAAACGGATACAAAAACCTTTAATTTGCAAAAAGACTTAACCCTTGATGTTCGCGTAACGGCAGACTTGCTGGATTACACTGTGGAATTTTGGTATGAGGCGCTTTCAACAGAAGATTATGACACAATGCCGTTTGAAAAACAGTTGCCAGATGGAAGCGGACAGGCAGAAACGGACAGCAGTGTTGATTATGACGACATTAAAACCTTGATAGACGACCGCAATGTTGAAGGGTTTGAATATTCTAAAATTGAAGGCATTGATAGAATGTCCGCAACAGAGGAAAATGTAATTAAGGTTTACTATACAAGGCTCTCTTACACCCTGATACTTGAAAAACATGACAACCCACACGTAAACGCACTTTCAGCGGACTCAATTCACCACAATGCAATTTCAAGCGTTGCACAAAATGATGAAACAATATGGCAATATAGCGTTAAATACGGCGCAGAAGTGGAACTTACAGCCGAAATTGAAGACGGTTACGCGCTTGACCACTACGAAGCAATACCACCAGTTGTGTTCTTTGGCGAACTTGTTGACGAGGCTGACCAAAAGACAAAACAAAACAAATTTACAATGCCAGCAATTGAAGGACTTGTGGTTTACGCCGCTACTTATGCTTTAAACAGAGATTACACAATTGAATATTGGCTAGAAAAACTTGGCGATGTTGACCCAGAAGATTATTCCGAAGCAAATTATGACCATGTTGATAACGATATAACCATTCGCAAAACGGTGACCGGCGAATTTGTTCAAGATGCAGTTGTTCAAGGCCCAACAGGCACAACTCCAACGTTGCCAGCAGCAAATAAACTTGATATTGTTGGCTTTACTTACAGAACTTTTGATGCAAGCGAAGAAATTAAAGCCGATGGCACCACGGTGCTTAAAGTTTACTATCGCCGCAATACAGTGCTTGTTTCTGTTTCCATGACGGAAGGTATTGCAAACGTTACAGCCTCTGCAAAAGAATACACGCTTGGGCTAGACCCTTTCACAAAGGCAGGCACGTTTAATGCAAAATATGAGGCGCAAATAACCTTTAAATATGCACTTGTTATGCAAGGCGACCAAACAGGCTATCAGTTTGACTACTGGGATGTTAATGGCAGCCACGACACAACAACAGATTATGTGTTTAATGTAAACGAATTTGAAAACACTCAGACAAACACTCTTAAAGCGCTTAACATAATTGCAACGGCATCAGGCAAAAAATACACTTTGACCTTCCACTACAATACAGGCGAAAAACCTGAAAGAACAGAGACGCAAGATGTTTATTACAATGTGCCAACAACTTTAAACAAAACCACTTTCACGCGTGACGGATATGCGTTTGA
>CANQCE010000111.1 GCA_947589655.1 uncultured Clostridia bacterium
CCTGGCATGGCAAACAATGAATATTCACTTTCTGGTGAGGGAACAGCCCAAAATCCTTACATAATTGAAACGGCGGCAGATTTGGCAAAAGTTTCTTCGGATTATTCCAGCGTGGCAGGTGCAGACGAAGCAGACGGCGTAAAACATTATGTGCTTAAAAACGACATAAATTTAACTGGCCGCACTTGGACACCTATCGGCACAGGCACAGCGTTTAACGGAGTGTTTGACGGCAATGGGCACACCATTTCTGGCATCACTTGCTCTCTGCAAGAGGTGTATGGCAATGTTGGACTTTTTGGAAGGACTTCAAACGCCATCATCCGCTATCTAACGGTTAAAGATATCAACTATTTAAGCAGAGGAGAAGGTGTTGCAACTTGCGGAACATTTGTTGGCAGTGTTGAAGGTGATACATATCTTGTTGGCTGCAAAGATGAAACAGAATTAAATTCGGTTGGGGTGGTTACAAGCGGCACGCTTTATAATGTTATGGGGGCAGACGGAGATTTGTTGAATTTAAGGGATGTTACTGTAACCTCCGCATATGATATTGTTGTCAACGGTGCAGGCGGAAACTTTTATGACACCCAGAACAATGCTTCCTCTGCAAGTGCTGCAAGCGATGTCACTACAATGTTGGATGTAAAAAACATGTATTTAGGGGAATATCACATTTTTGTTAAAGAGGACAACAAAACTGTGATTGTTCCAGATTTTGCAAAAAACGAATACGGCAAAACGCTGTTGCCGCAACTATCCACAGAAATAGGGAAAGCAGATGTTTTAATCAAGCGTGGACACAAACTTTCTGGCTATACTTATACAAAAGACGGCAGCAGTGTTGCTGTGGAAAATTTTGATGCCTCAAAAGCAGCCAGCGGCATAACTGCCCAGTGGTCAGACAATGTTAACAGGCAAATTAAGATAATTTATAACCAATATGAAACAACAAATTTTGAAATAACAAAAAATGAAAAAGCCGAGTATGTGGGCAAATACATAACTGACAAAAATGGCAAAGAAATAATGGACAGCGAAGGGCAAAAAGTTAAACTTGAACTTGAAGGCAACTTGCTGGTTGCAAAGTTTACAATGGAGTATGATGCGTTTTTCTCTGAGTATGCAGAATTGTTCAAACTGCCTTATTACAAAGATGCAGACGGAACGGCAAAGCCTTTAAGAGACGGCAACTTTACAATGGAAATTTACCAAGACAAAGAGTTTACCGAGGGGGTTTCTGGCTCTGGCATTGTAAACGATAAACTCAGCATTGGCAGTGAAGGCGGCGGCGTAAACCTTTATGCCAAATGGACAGGCATAAAAGAGAAAAAGTTTGATGTTAGCCTTACAATTGGCACAGATGATGTTGGCACAAACTTGGAAAGTGCAATTTTAAATGTCAACATGTATGTTAAAGAGCAAAAAGGCACCCAAGAGAAACAAGTTAGTGGTGAACAGGTTTCTGCTTCAAGCACAGATGGGACAGGTTGGAAATACAACTTTTCATATAATACAACCCTAAGCGACAGCATAGACAGTTATTTCCGTTTTGATGTTGAATTGAATGACGGATATATTTTGGCTGGCAGCACGCAATACACTGACTTTTGGACTAAGCTAAAACAAAATGTGGACACCAACTTTGGGAATTTAACTGTAAAGTATGGCTCTAATGACGAAGACGCAGATTTTGACTCTCTTTCAAATGCGGTTGATAATAATGTGTTTATCGATATTTCCGATTTTAATAGCACACGCTATTATAACCTTTATCAGGGTTTTGACCTTCCAACATTAAAAATTACAAGGGAAACCTATACAGAAGAATTTGATGTTGACAAAAACATTTATTCTGCTCTTGGTGCAGACGAAACTTTTACAGTGACAAACGGTGAGGGCGGATATAAATCGAACCTTCAAATTCAAAAAACTACTGGGGAATGGGTGGACATTTTAGAAGCAATGTCAGCAACGGAAGAGGACAAGGCATATTGGGTAACAAAAACAGATTTATACATTGCCTTCGATTTAATACACAACAAAATTGTGCTTTCGAGCGACAAATATGACAGCCAAGAATTTAAGGCAGACGATTATACCAAAGACGGAAAAATAAACTTAAAATACAACAATGAAAAAGAATATAACTTAACAGTTTTAAAACAAGAATTGCCAGCAACAATGTGGACAATCATTCTTTCAAGCGCCACAAAAGAAGAAGTGAGGCTGGAAATTTATGAGGAGGAAGATGCAGAGAACGGCAGAAACAGTAAATTAACCACGCACTCATTTAGCAGTTATGTGTTGTTGTTCTCAACTGAATATCAAAATAAAAATGAAAATGAAAGCGTTTCGTTCACATCTTATGGTCATAGTGGAAATTTGGGATACACTTTAAGCGCGATAAAATATTTTGGTTCAGACCCACAGAAAAACCCAACAAAAATCAGTTTGGTGCTTGAAAATGCTCTTATAACAGATAATGACGGCGCAAATGGCAAGACGGTTGGAAAAATTGATGCCCATACAGCGTTTACAGAGGCATTTTTCAGATTTGAATTTTATAAAGACGATGCTAAATTAACAGAGAACACTCCAAATTTTGCAGGAAAAACCAGCGGTGGCGACAATGACGGAACGTTTGATATGATAAGCGGCGTTACTTTAACCACAACAGAGAGCGATGTATTTCAGTTTGAAGTTGAAAACAGCGATTATTATCGCATGGTGGGCGAGAAAGGGGTTAAAATTGTTGTCGAGAGTGCCCCAGAACCTTATGAAGACGACAGTTTTAATGCAAATTTTGAAACTTATCTAAGGCCAACACAAACAACTTTTAGCGTTGGCGATGAAGGCTTGTTATTTGGAAGTGACGTAACACATCCGGGCTATAGGGTGTCATTCACCCGAACAGGTGGCGATGCAGTTTTAAAGGCTGGGCAATATCTTGTTCAAATTTTTGTGGAAGATGTGCCTTACACTGTCAACTTTGGCACAAAGTTTGTCACAAATGGATTTAATAATTCAGAAGACTTATTCACAAATCCACAAAATTACAACCAAGACAATTCGCAAATCACAACAAAAATTAATGATACCAACGAACAGACTGCAGAAGGTGGATTGTATAGCAGTTCTGTCAAGTTTGACGATGCTTTGTCCTTCAGCACCCAACTTGGCGATGACAAAGGTTATGTTTTTAATGGCTGGCGTTTAAAAACCGAAGATGGCGAAAATATCGGCGTTAAATCACAGGCGGAATTTAGCGGAAAGCTTTCAGATTTTTACAATGTAAGCCCAAAGAGTGCTTGCAAACTTACAGCCTATGCTGTTTATGTTAGAGAACAATTTGTTTTACAAACAAGCAACGGCGGACAAGTGCAAAATAAAGAAGGAAGAACACTTAACTCCGTCAATGTGACAATGGACGCACTAACATACAATTATAATACAGAAGGCAGCCAATCTGTTAGCATTACATTAAACGGCACAAACAAAGACAGTTATTATTTTAGCGGCTTTAAATTTGTGGACAAAGATGGCTATGAGGTTAAAGATAAATCTGACAATAATTTGGACTATGATGCAGTTTTCCGCTCCGCAACAACACAGTATTCAAACGGCAACTTGCAATTAACATTAGATTTCAGCAAAGACGACTGGCTGACAACCAAAATTCGCAGTGGCGATTTGGTAAAGGACAGCACAACAAGCGAAACTTATTACATTGTGCCTATTTTAACCGAGAAAAAAGCAAAAATTGTTTTCCACTCTGGCACAGGCACAAATGGTTATGGCGATGGCAACGCGAACGGACAAGTGTTTAATGTTTCAGGGGCAAGCACAACCGAACAAACATACGCCGCCTCGGCACAATACACAATTGGTTCAACAATCTTTACAAGAGATGCCAGCCTTTTGGCAAACGGCAATGGAATGTCCGCAGTGACGCTGTTCTATACCAGAACAGGTTATACCGCCCAAAACAGTTGGGGGTGGAGAACCACAAACCAGTCAGGCACAAGCAGTTTGGATATCACACTTACAAACTTAATGTTTGCAGACAACTCGAGCCAGAGAAAAAGCGAACAAGAGGCGGATGTTGAAATACACTTTTATCGCTTGTGGAAAGCGATTGAATACACAATTACATTTTCTGCAAATAACGGTCAGTTTGAAGATTTTAGCACAACCAAAGAGGTTAAAATTGCATACGACCAAAGTTTTGATGTAATTTCAACACAAATTCCTACACAAATAACACGCGATGGTTATAATTTTGTGGGCTGGTTTGATTCGGACAACATTCAAGTTTTCAGTTCGGACGGACAGTTGCAAAATAGCAACAAGTATTTCAGAGATGACAGAACATATGCCAATGCTGGCAATCTTCAACTTTATGCTCACTGGGAGGCAAAAACTTACCAGATTGAAATTAACTTTAACAGTGCCAATACATTTTTGGGGCAGTCTGGGGAATTGGACACGGCAACTTACAGCTTAAAGTATGACCAAACCTTCTCAGAGATTGTTTGGACTGACGGCGTGAAGGGCATTTCTGCTCTTAACAGTTCCAATGTGACCAGGGCAGGCTTTACATTTGACGGCTTGTATTTAACATCTACAAATGACGACACAAACAAAATTACCAATGCAACTCAGTTCAACAGCAGTTTGCAAGGTTTCCAATTTGTGGATGGTGGCACGGCACTCACCCTTTATGTTGGCTGGGTAGCATCCTCAGATTATTTCAACCTTTCTCTTTACAGCAATGTTCATGAAAGTTTGGTGTATAACACTGCTGAGCGAACCGTTGACCTTTATGACTATTTTAAAGAAGACAACATGTCTGGGCAGAATGGCTTTGTAATCAATCAAGAGCAATTAATAGCCTTGGCGGCAGATATAAAAGATGCTAGTCTTTCTTATGAACTTTCCATTCCAGAGCAGTCCAAAGCGGTAAAGGTTGACAACAAACAATTTACAGTTAAAAATGTTGGGACTTATTCTGTAAGTTTTGTTATTAAAATTGAAGATACATCCAGCATTCGCAATTGTGGGCAAATTTGGGAGAAAACTTACGAGTTTGTAATTGCAGTTACACAAGCACCACTTGACCTTGCCACACCAGAAAAAGAGGAATATTTCCTTAAAAACCTGCAAAGGATAGCAGAGAATTTTGTTCCAGAAAGCACAAAAACAAGGCTTAATGAAGCCACCTCTTTGCAAGCGGCACTTACAATTTTAAAAGCACTAAATTCTGCGGACCTTCAGTTAGCGTCTGCGGAAGAACAAGATGCTTACAAGTTCTTTATGACAAAATATTACTTGCTTGCACACACAAACGATGCCAAAGAAAATAAAACTTATTACAATTTCACATACTCGCAATTCACACAATATCAGCAAGAGCATGCGCAAGATTATCAGCAAATTTTAACAAACACAAATTTCTTTACTTTCTTCAACTTTTTGGATGCAGAAAATTATCATGAACTTGAGGGTTATCAATCGGTTGTTGAATTGCAAGCGAATACATCTTTCACGCCAAACAATTTAAGCATTTCAAAAATAAGGATTGTTTCAGGTGGTGCCAGCCCATTGCAAGCGCGTTCAACAACCAACTTGCTATACGTGTATGTTCTTTCTGTGGAGGCTGAGCCAAACGCAATCGACAATTATAATTTGCTGCAAGACGGCAACGAGTATTATTTTGTGGCATCTTATTCCACATATGTTATGCCACAGGTGTTGACGCTTGAAAACCTTTCGCCTAAGGCAAGCGATTTCTATTCAGACAATTTTGTTGAAGACGGCACCAGAAAAGTGGAATTTGAATATGGGCAAGCGTATAGCATCAACAGCACGACTTATTATAAGTTGGACGAAAATGCCAACTATTATATAAACCTTTCCTTAAACACTTCTGGCGTTGGAAATGCCGATGAAGACACCGTTTTTGTGTTTAATGATGCAGAAAATTATTTGTATATTTCAAGTTTGTCCATAATTTTGCAACAGAACAACAGAAATTATTTTGCAACCGACAGTTTTAAAGTGCAATTGTCGCAAAATAGCACTTACACAATTTTATCCACGGCTGGTGTTGCAAACATTATTATGTCTGGCAAATATTTAACCATGATGCAAGGCGGCGCCCCATATTTAACCGATTTTCCAGCGGAAATAAATGCAAACATTTTAAGAATTACGCAGGTTAAAACCTCTGATGCAACTTACAACGAGCAGCAAATTGGAGAAACTGGCGGATATATAAACGGCACCAGAGTTTTCAGCATTATTTCCAACAACGCTAGCAAAGTGGAGATACAAATTGGCAGGCAGGTTCAAAGCGTGGCATTCTCGGTTGCAACGCTTTCTCCAAACGAGTTTGTATCGCTGTTCAAGTGGACAAACGAACTCATTTATAGTGTTCAGGGTTCCAAGGGTGTTATGGAAAATTCCGACACCAAAATTATAATGCCGCGTGACGAAATTGACCAAATGGAAACCAAGGAAATTGTGACTTTGCAATACTATGCAATCTTCACCGATTTGGTTGAGGTTCAGTGGGATTATAATTTCCCAGAAGAATATGCTGCCAACATACTGGCTGACGGTGTGAGAACTTTGCAACTTGGCAAGGCTGTCACAGAAGATATTTTCCCAAGTGTTGCAGGCTTTGGCAAGGCAGTTGAAGTGCGTGTTAAAACCGAGCAGGGCGAAAAAGAATACACAACTTTGAACAATTCCAACGGAGTTTTTGCAGGTTTGGATGCAGAGTTTAAGTTTAGACCTGTAAATCTTTCAGCAAGATGGGCTGTAAATGAAAACATGGAATTTGAAAGATTCTTTAATGAAAACGAAAAAGTGGCGGTTTACACTTATCAATCTTTTGATTTTTCCAGACTTGGCTATTGTCCTGATTTCAACCAATTTGTTTTTGATTACACCTACACATGGGATGTTACTTACACCAGTAATGACGAGCAGCCATTGCATTTTGTTGGCGAAACCCTTGATTTGCGTCACGGCGGCAGCACAAGAGACAGCGGCACTTACACATTAAAAGTTGAAGGGAAAATAAAGCAGGAATTTATAGATGCAGGCACTTTGGCAGACACGAGCAAAAACACAACATCCTGCACTATCACATTTACAATTCAGTTTATGGGGCACAAACTTGTTGATGTTAAAATGCCAGAAGATATGGAAAAACCATATGACGGGCAAGAGCACCGCGGAGATTTTGTGGTTGGCGTTCAGTATCAAGAGTGGGACAACTATCTTGGGAATTACGGCGACACAATTATTGAAGAACCCGAGTTGCGCTATGCCGAAACAGGCCTGTTCATATTCAAAATAAACGATGGAGAAACGAAAAACATCATTGACGCAGGCGAATATGTTGTTAAACTTATAATTCAAGATGATGTTTTTGCCATTAACGAATACCAGGGCAAAACGGACTTTAACTTTGTTATAACACCTAAGGAGGTGGATATTTCTAGCAGCATTTACAAAGGGCAACTTTCCGCCACAAAAACATTTAACACGCCTGACCCTGTTTTGGAACCGGGGCTGACTGTGGATGGCAGAGAGGTTAAGTTGAAGCTTTGCAGAGATAAAAACGGCGAACACAACGGCGAAGACCTTGGCACTTATGCGGTTTATTTGGAAGATGTTATAAGTGATAACAAAGGCAATTACAAAATTGTTTACACAACAGAGAATGAAACCATTGTGACACTTTTTGATAATGGCAATTTGTTAGAAGATGCGGCGAACACGAAAATTGGCGAGTTTACAATAACCGCCACAGGTAGAAACCTTGAAATTAATTTAACAAGCGAGAAAATGGACAACAAGGTTATAAAAGAAGAATTTAACAATGAAAACTTTACCTTGGAGATAAAAGACCAAGAATTAATTATTAAAAACACAAAATTAAGTGACATTGCAATGAAAATTTCAATGTTTGATTTGGCAGCGGAAGTTAAAGACGAAAACATTCTTGAAATTTTAACAACTCATCTTCAAAAAGTTCACGCAAAATTTGCTAAACAAACTGCAGAATATGAGCAGGTTAAAGATGCCGATATTTACAACTTTGTGCTTGACATTGTGGGAACAGAATTTGCTGGCTATTATAACAAAATTGTAATTTCAACAGAATATGCTTTGCAAATAACTCCAAAGGTTATAAAACTGCAAGCAATAAATGTGGATAAAGAGTTTGACGGCAAGAGCGAAAACGAAATTGAGATTGAAGATGGGCTTAAGGTTATAGCAACATACGATAGTATCCATGCAGACACTGGCATTAAAGTATGGCTTAAACCAATTGCGGAAGAAGGTTACAATTTGGGCAATTATTCTTTTGAAAGCACAGTGACCACAGCCACAATTTCGCCGATAGAAGCAATTTTAACCCTTGGCACGCAAGACAAAGAATATGTATATGGAGATGTCAACATTTCCGATTTGAGCCAGATATTCACGCCAGAATCTTTGCGAAGAAAAAATGGGGATGCTCTTGAATTAAGTTTGCTTACTGCGTATAAAGACGAATATCACATTTCTTACAGTTTCGTGAAAGAAGATGTTTGCTACAACGCTAGCGGCTGGCTTTATAAAGGCGAATATACGGTTGGCGTTTCAGAGAGCGATATAAAACTGGAAGCTTCCTTTACAGACTTTATAATGACATTTGATAAATTTTCGCTGAACATAGGGGTGCGTCAAGTTGTTAAACATATTCCAGAGAACTTTATAACAATTTTGCAAACAGAAACCCCAGCAGATTATTATGAAGACACTTTAAGAATTGCCGAAACTGGTGATGAAATCACACTTAAATATAAAGCGAACTTGGATTCGGTGCAGTCGCAAACTCCACCAATTCCAATTGGGCAATATCCACTTGTTTTAGAGTCTGACTATGACAACTTACACGGCAGCATTTCCGTTACTATAGACGATGGTGGAAAAGGATTTAATGTTATCGAAAGCAATGATGTGCTTGTAATCTCCATAGCTGAAGAAGAAGCAACAAAATTAAAGCAGACATATAACAGCAAAGAATTTGTTTTAACTGCAGATGCTGCAAATAAGAAGATGATATTCACAAATTCAGAAAAACAAATTGAGATAGGCTTAACAATCAGCATAGAGGGCAAAGGCGATGTTAATTCCTTCCAGTTTGGCAGTTTGAAATTCTTTAACAGTTCCGAAAGTGGAGAAATAACATCATTTGAAAACGCAGGAAAATATCTGTTATCTCTTGAAGCGACCGACAAAAGCGATGCCATTCATACATTTAGATTTGATAAACAATATTTCTTTGAAATTGAAAAGATTGTCATTAGCACTGCACAGTTTGCAGGCAAGTTTGATAAAACATACGATGGCAGTGCAGACGGCAAAAGTGTTACATTTAACGAACTTATTACAGGGGACAATGCTTCCGTTGTTGGCACATTCCGAACGTCCAATGCTGAAAATGACAAGACCGTTACTTTAACGCTTTCCAAAGACGAGGATTCTAAAAACTATCAACTTGATGGCACTACCACAACCTCCAGCATTAGCAAAGCCACTGTAACAATAAAATTGACAGGCGAACAACAAGAAAGTGCGTTTAAATACACCTATGGCGAAATTTCTTACATCGCTGACAAGTGGACAGGGCTTAACTTTGTTGTTGAAGCAAATGGTCAAGTTGTTTCCAGTTCAACTTACAACCTAAATATAACAATTGACAATGAGCGTCACTCTGACGCTGGCTATTTGCTTGCAAACACTTACACAATAAGTGTTACAGGCAGTTTCTTATCGGCAAACTCCAACTACGAATTTGCTACTGACCCTTACACCGCAAAAATTGTGGTTGATAAACGCGATTTAGAAATTGAATTTACACAAAGAGGGCAGATAAAAGTTGCATACGGTTCCACCGAATGGCAAAAACTGGGCGTTGACGGCAAGTTCGATTATACCATTGCTGCAAACGACACCCTGTTAAGCCCACTTGGCGAAGAAATAACTGTCAGCCTTCAACTGAAAAATGTGGGCGATAGGACAATAGGTTTCTATAATGTTGACAGCGAAGGCTTTTCTTCAAAAAATGAAAATTACAATTTAAAATCTGTCACGGACAGCGTGCAAGCGTTTGAAATTACGCAGTCCAGAGAGTTTGTTATTGTGCTTGTGGACAATGGCGATAAGGGAACAAACGAAATTGAAATAACATATGATGGCTACACATATAACAGCATTTCACTTGAAAATGAAAACGGAGTTTGGAAATTATACCTTAAAACAGAATCTGGGCACAGAAGCAACGGGTTTAAACTTGCCTTCTTCTTGCAAAATGGGGAAAAATATGCTGGCACCATTGAGGGCCTGAAATCCGAATTTTTGTTTGACCCTATCAAAGATGTTCAAAAAAATCCATATAGCATAACGGCATACAATTCTTCCTCGTCAACGAACGATTTAATCAGGTTTGGCAATTCTGGAGAAGGCAACGCCTCTTTGCTTGTCAAGGTTTTGCCAAAAGAACTTACATTTAAAAACAACAAGTTTGAGAGAATGTTTAACAATGCCGATGCGGTTTATCACGAGGACCCAACCGAAGTTTTAACAGGCGTTGTGGCTGGCGACAATGTAACATTAACGGTGGAACTTCATGTGGGGAGTGAGAGCGGACAGCTGGCAAAATATGCAGGCACAGGATATGTGGTTAAAGCAACTCTTGAAGGAGAAAATGCAAGCAACTACACTGTTAAAACGGAAGATGTAACTGGCACAATTTTAAAGCGAACAATTACAATCATATTTAATTCCAGAACTTATCAATATGGCATTTTGGGCAGCAAAGAACAGTTGAAATATGAGGACAACAGTTTTGAGGTTGACTTTAATATAGAAGGCTTTGATTTGGCGAAATATCTTGCCGATAAAAGAGTGTTCAATTTAACCATTGGTGCAAAAAATATGGAAACAAACTTGTCTTCGGCAGGAAAACTGAAAGTGGGCGAATATGGCATAGTTGCCAATATAGGAAATGAAGAGAATTGCGACTTTGATTTGGGCTATTATATAATTGATGGTGCACAGCTGTCAACAAACGCAGATGCTGCAAGAATAACCATCTCGCAGACAACATTGCAGCCGGTTCAAAAAGAAGACGGCGAAAAACTTGAAGACATATTCAAAAAATCTTACGATGGAAATTATGACGCCGAAATTTACGATGGTGCACATGAGATTGGCAACCTTAAATTCGATTTAAGCGGATATAGCAAAGGGGATGAAGTAACACTTTCTGCAAGATATTCCGCTTTGCAAGGCAAAAACCTTGTTGTAACATTCACTCTTGATGGGGCGGATGCGGAAAACTACAAAATTGAGGAGTTTGTGGGCGGCACCATTACCGCTGTTAAAGTTTTGCTTGAATTTGCGAATAGCGAAAGTTACAACTTAAATGTTAGCGGCAATCTACTTAAAGAACTGGCATATCCATTTGTGCCAAATTCTAACTATTTAACATCCAACGCATATGACACCAGCAACCTATACGAATTCCCATCCTCACCAACCAAAACAGGCTATACATTTACTGGTTGGACACTTAACTTTGAATCTTTAACCGATGCACAATTTAGAATTTTGGAAGATTTGTGCGAGCAGCAAAATATTAGCCTTAAAGGCAATATGTCAAGTTGCAGTGTTGCAGTTGGCAACAATTACGAAACCATTCAACTGCTGTCAGGGCTTTTGGCAAATGAAGGCTTTGAACCACTTTATTATGAAAAACCTGAACTTAAAATTATATTTAATGACAACTGGGAAATTAAAAAGTATGATATCACTGTTACAATCACTGACGAACAGGGAATCCAAAGCCCATTTGGAACTGTAACATCCGACATTTTCCAAGAAGAAGTTACAACTTCTGCAAAGGCACAAGTGGAATATCGCAAATCTGTTACTATAAAAACAAAGGCAAAAGCACACGCCAAGTTTGTAAATTTTGCGCTCGTTGGTAGCGAGGGCGTAACTGTAATTAACTCCATGCCAGGCTTTACAGTTGGCGAGCAAGATGGCTACACTGTTCTGACAATTCAAAGCGTTTCAGACAACTTGCAATTACAGGTTTGGTTTAGGGCAGAAAAAGTCAGCCTTGTGCTGGATATCTCTGACCTTTCAGACCAAGACAAAGCGGCTGCCATTCTTTCTGACGAAAGATTCGAAAAAGGGACAGACAATTTCACTTGGGAGACAAATTGGTTTGAACTTGAAAACTTAACCTTTGCAGAAATCCCAACAATTCAACTCCCAGGGCGAACACTGAAAAGATACACCAGAGGGGATGACACCTTTGAACTTGATAATTTCACTCAAAAAGTTATGCCAGAAGGCTTTGAATCTAACGAAATTGTGCTGACGCCGGAATTTGAAGCCAACACCATAAGCGTAACATTGGATTATGGCCATGATGGCATGCGGGATACAATTGAAGTTGTGTTCGGTCAAGCATACAACACGGCAGCAAGCTGGCCAAAAACCGACCCAGTGCGTGAAGGTTACACCTTTACAGGCTGGTATCTGGATGGGCAAAAAATTGAAGGCACCAGTTTGGTTAAGCAGCCAGATGCACACGTTTTGCTGGCAGAATGGCAGGCAAATGAACACACCATAACCTTTACGCTTAAAAACGCAAAAATATCCACGGCAAATGTTGTCTTTTCTCAGGTTGGAGATGTTGCAACGGCAACGGTGGAATATAACACAATGGTTTCCATTACATTCACCGCAAATGATGGTTTCCGCTTTGCTACCGATTGGGGACAGCCATATGCGGACTATGTTCAAGTTGGCGGTGATGGCAGAACGGCAACACTTCACATAACAATGCCAGACAACAATTTGGACAACTTTGTTGTGCCTGTTGAAGGATTGCCAAACACGGTGACTTTTGCAGGTGAACACATTGGTGTGGTTGAAGTTTTTGATATAACCGAAGAAGAACAAAAAATTGAAGCGAACGACAATCAGTTTACAATCAACTCTGGCAGAAAATTTAGGCTTAAAGTTCATCCAGAAGTTGGCTATGAAATGAGCCAGACTATATTGGTGAACGGAACACAGATTGAACAGAGCGGTCTGACTTTTACAAAGAGAATTGAAAACGAAATTTTAATTCTTGAAATAGACGGTTTGGCACGCAGCATTTCAATCACTTTCTCAACACATTTAAGAGAAAATGAGGTGACAATTTCGTTTGCAACGCCTTCTGCCGTTGAAAAAATTTATGTTGGGCAGCAGGAATACACCACAACCAATTTGCCAACATTTAAAGTTTTAACCAATAGTCAAGCCACATTTATTGTTAAATTTAAAGAGGGCAACACATTTGTTTCTTGCAATGCTGAAAATGTGGAGGTGTCAAGCAGGCAAATTATGGAGGGCACATATACAGGCTGCTTTGAATTTACAATCACAGCCTCCGCAGACGGCACCGCTACAATTGTTTCAGATATTATGACATTTACAATTAACTTAAAAGTGCTTTCTTACAACCGAGAATTTCAACTTGATGAGGCTGCGGAAAATAAGTTATACATCTTGGATGGCGGCGAGCAAACTTCGTTCCAAGCAGAATACGGCACTATTGTTGCACTTTTAATGCACAATGCACCAAGTTATTTCTTCAGCGGATGGAGTTTGGATGGGCAAAATGTAATTGCCAGCGAGGAACTTGCCGCTGCAGGATTTGAACAGTCAAGCGGAGTTTGGCAATACAAAATAACAAAAGATGTGGAAATCTATGCAGTATTTTCTGAGTCGGCTTACAACATCACTTTGGCAACCATGGATTATATTTATGTTGATAGCACTTTAAGCGAAATTACAAACAATTATGTTCCAATAAATGCAGGGCAGTTCTTTGAAACTGACGGAACAACACCGATTAGCAGATTTGAAATTGTTTATATGGACAGAAAATCAATCATCTTTGAAGTTCCAACTGGCTACAATTATATTGGTATTGGATATTTAAGGGGCGGAAAATTTGTTGATTTGGTAACAAAACAAGTTTCAACTGAAAGACAAGTGCTTGTGGAGATTGACACCAGAAACTTTGGGACAGATTTTGTTTCAACAATATATTTGTTGGTTGTCTCACAAAGTTCAAGGCTGCACGTAAGGAGTATGATAGACTATAACGGAACTTATGCAGAAGACAATTTGGAGGTTGGGGAAATTTCCCTTGTGCAGGCAAATGGCGATGCTGCCAACGCGGCAGGTTACATTAACGGCACGCGCGTGCATTATGAGAGTTTGCTTGCAAGTGCAAGAGATTTTGCCGTAATTGCCTACACGAACGATGTTGTTTATCTTAAAGTAAGCCCTTGCAGGAAGGGTTATCAGTTTGAAAAGATTGTTGTAAATGACGAAAACTTGCTCAAATGCACTTTGGTGGAAGAACTTGAAGAAGGATGGCTTTATAAAATTGAAGGAATAATAGGCGGCCTTGAAGATTTGGAAATCAACGTGCTTTACAAGCCAGATTTGAATGTTATCAACCTTTCGTTCTTGCATGAGAACTTGCAGGCGGATGGCGGTGCGATTGAAGCATATTGCACGGAACAAAACAGAATTTGGGTTTCTGGCAGTGAACAAACAGGCGTTTATGTAACAGCGTTTACAGATGTAAGGTTCACAGTTACAGCATATATTCGTGCTGGGTTCTATGTTCAACCAAACAACATTGAAATTTTAGATGAGGACAGCATTGTTGTTCTTGGAAGTGTAAACTACTTGCCGCTTTCAATTGAACAAACAGGGTTTACAGGCAAAATAACCTTCCAAGTTTATGGCTTTGAAGATTACAACGAAATTAAAATTGTTGTGCACGAGACCAAATACACGGTTGTGTTTAAGGATGGCGCAAATGTGCTTGCAACAGTTAAAAATGTTGGATTTAACACCGATTTAACAGCACACTTATCTCAAGACAACGCAGAGAATATTGAAAGCGATTTGGGATATGTTGGCGGAATTTTAAACTTGACTAGAAGGTTGGATAAACATTATTTTGTAGGCTACTTTACATATGAAAATGGCGCGGGTGTTCAATACATAAATTCCAGTGCCAACAGCAATGGCATGGGCAGGCTGAGAAACGGCACATGGCAAGAAAATGGTTATACTTACAATTCCATTACAGGGTTGTTTGAACTTTCACGCAACGCAGAAATGGATGAAAATGGCAATATAACAATTTCGCTGTTCCTTTATATGTCTTATTTAAAAACGCGATTCCATTTTCAATTTACGCCAGCAATAAACACAAACATTGGGGCATCAAGCATTGTTAGCGGTGTGGATTATTACAACTCTTGGTATTATGATACATCACCAGATTACATAGAGGTGGCGTTTAACACAGATATAAACATCACGGCACCAAAAATTGACGGATACGAGTTCTATAAATTTGTATTCAGCCAGAAAACTTTGGATGGCACCGAACTTACAGATTGGGAAAGCTTCTCCGAAAGCGTGCCTTGGTCAACCAATGAGGTTGAACAAGTGGTGGAGGTTACAGTTAAGG
>CANQCE010000112.1 GCA_947589655.1 uncultured Clostridia bacterium
GAAATTGCCAAAAAATTATGTATAGATTTTGATATTTTCAGCGGCACGAACACGCAAACACATCATCAAGTTACATTAGATTTTTTTAATGAGATATACAAAAACGGATTTATTGAAGAAAAAGAGAGCAAAATGCTTTTCTGCGAGCACGACCATGTTGCCCTTGCTGACCGCTTTGTGTATGGCGTTTGCCCTTATTGCGGCTATGACAAAGCATATGGCGACCAGTGCGACCAGTGCGGCAAAACATATGAACTTGACGAACTTATCAATCCAAAATGCTCATTTTGCGGTCAAGATGCTGTCAAGAAGAACACAAAACACTTGTATATAAAGTTGGACAAATTGCAACCAGAACTGCAAAAATGGGTGGAAAGCAAAAAAGATGTTTGGCGCCCTCATGTGTATGCAATGACAAACAAATGGTTCAAAGAGGGCTTAAAGCCGCGTTGCATCACGCGTGACATACCTTGGGGAATTAAAGTGCCGCTTAAAGGCTATGAAGATAAGGTTTTTTATGTTTGGTTTGATGCCCCTATCGGTTACATTTCCATCACAAAAGAACTTGGTGGAGAGGAACTGGTGAAAGAACGCTGGCAAAGTGACGATTGTGAAATTTACAACTTTATCGGCAAAGACAATATCGATTTCCACGCCATCTTCTTCCCAAGCATGGAACTGGCTTGCAAGAAATATAACCTTGCAAACAATGTTGTAGGTTTTAATTTCTTAAATTTTGAAGGGCAAAAGTTTTCAAAGTCCAAGCACATTGGCATCTTTTGCGAAAAACTGCTGAACAGCGACATGGATATTGACGCCCTGCGTGCGTATCTTGTATCCATTTTCCCTGAAAATAAGGACAGCGATTTCTCTTGCGAAGGTTTTAAACTTAACACCAACGCTGAACTTGTGGGCAAATATGGCAACTTTTTCAACCGCACACTGAACATGATTAACAAAAATTTCGCCGGTGCGCTTGAAATTGATTTTGAAAACATCAAAAACAATCTTGACGAAAATGATAATGAAATGATTGATGCCATCCAAACTTGCCCAAAAACCATTGCCGACTTTTTTGACAAAACCGAATTTAGAGCAGCATATAAAGAGATTATGCGTTTTGCCTCCATTGGCAACACCTATCTTGAAAAAACTGCACCATGGAGTTTGATTAAGAATGGCGATTTGGAAGGTGCAAAAAAGGTTTTGTATTTGTGCTTGAACATGGCAAAAAGCCTTGCTATTGTTGCCAGTCCAATCATGCCAAACCGAACCAGCCAAATTTGGCAAGAGCAGTTGCTGCTTGAAAACACCCCATCTGCCGTTGGAATTTGGGAAGAAGCAAGCAAAATAAATATCTCTAGGACCCACAAAATTGGTGCAGCAAAACCGCTCTTTGCACGCCTGGATGACGAAACAATTGAGCGCTACAAACAAGAATTGGCATAAAAAAGAGCAAAAATTTGAAAAACTTATAAAAAAAGAAGATGTTTTTAAGCATCCTCTTTTATTTTGTTTTGTTTTTCCTGCCAAGCAGTGAGCGTGCGTTTTTTCCAATCGTCAATGTATTGTTTCCTCCAATATTCGTTGGTCTTAATATTCACGCCGCCAATGGTCACACCTTCGTCATCCACAACATTGTTCTCAACAGTAAGTTCTTCTTCTCCATTGTCTTGAACTTTGTTGCATTGCAAGAATTCAGTTGTGTAAGCATCGCCTTGCCCAGTAACTGAACTAAGATTAAACGCAATTTTTATTTTCAAACCTAAATTAAGAACAAGCCCATCGCCGGTTGTTTTGATGCTGTCTATAAATCTCATTGCTTTGTTTAAAGAATTTGCGTTTCCGTCAAAGTTTGCGTTATATTCGTTGCCCAAGCCAATTTCCAATCCCAAATCTTCAAACATTCCGCTATCGCCTGTTAAGTTGTCTCCGTTCAACAAAACATTAAACGACTTGGCACTGTTATTATATGTTAAGCCTTTAAATGTCCTTTCAATTGTTGGGCGTGCATCTATACTGCTTGTAGCAATATCCAAAACAAAGTCCATAATTCCGGTTGTGCCCAAAATTTCTTTCAGCATTGTCATAATGTCTTGCATGGATAGCCCTTTGGCGTTAAACACTTGACTGTATTCCTTCTTTATGGAGGTATATGTTAAATTCTTATATAAAGTAGCCCATCCGAAAATTCCGCCTGCTTTTCGCTCATAAGAGTATTTGTCTTCTTTCATTGTCACGCGTTCAACCGTGATTTTTCCATCTTCGTAAGAAAGTGTTGAAATTCGTTTGATAAAGTTTCCAGTTGTCAGCCGGTGAGAAGCCACATCAAATTGGGCAAACACTTTAACTTTTCCGTTTTCGTCAATATCTGCCATCAAATTTATGCCCAGACCAATACCTTCGTTGTTCCCAATGTATATGGTTGCATCGCCGGCATAATTGAAATGCCTCTGGTTGACGGTGTTCACAACTGGGTAAATTATGTCTGGAAGATTGCTTACATCTTTGTGGTCAACGCTTAAACGGTTGATTATATTTGCAGTTGTTGTAGCCTCGTCACCTTCTTGGACAAGTTCGGCATAGTTGATGTTGTTGTAGTCAAAGTTTTTGTCAAGCACAACATATGTTTTTTCAACTTGCTCTTTCACCTCTTTGCCTTCAACAAACTTAGAAACATTTTCCTTCACGGTTTTGGTTGTTTGTTTTGAGGTGTCATATGGCGAAATTTGCAGCCCCAAGTTGATAACCATGTTTTTAACCGCAACATTTGTTATTGTTATTGCTTGTGGAATTATTGTGGTTTTGCCTTGTGATGTTGTTTTGCTTAGGCTGATTTGAATGGTTCCAAATTGGTCAACATCAGCCTCGTTAAAGGTTTTCATATTAACGCTGATTGTCAACGAAATGGAATCGCCTGTATCTTTATACTGAATTGACTGAATAATCTCGGCAATCTTCTCCACCGATTTAAGATATTTATCAACCTGTGGCAAGTCTGGAGTGATATCTTCCTGCCCATCCTTTTTAAGAAGGCTCTTGATATATTCAAAGTCGGTTCTATCTTTCGTCAAACTCCATTTCGCCAATTCTTCATCGCTGATATCCAGCCCAAGGAAATTCACAATTATAGCGGCAAGTTCGCTCATGCGCGAATTGTCAATTTTAACCTTAAGGTTGTGGTTGCCAATATTGTTGTTGTTTTTGTTCTTGCTGCTATCATCGTTGTCGTCCGCAAGATTGTCATGCGCGTAAGTTACATACAATCCACCATAATTTGTGGAATACAGAAGGCTGAGTTGATGCGTTGCCTGTGGAACATCGTCTTTGGTTATGCCAATTGTCAAATTGTTAGCCTGAACATTAAGGCGTTTGCCATCCAAATTAAACGGTGCTTTCTGGCTTACTGCTGGGTCTTCGTCTTCAACAGCAACCAAAATTCCGTTGCTGCCCTCTTTTTGAGAACTGATTGAAATTTTCTGCACTGTTGTTTTTGGCTCTCGTGTAGCCGCATCAATGCCAACGCTGGTTGTGGTGATATCGCCGCTTAAATCTATTGCATAATGCAGCCCTGTGCCCCAATCATAAGCCGCACCTATGGTTGTAACCACATCTTGTGCATCGTTAAAGTCAGCAAGCGGTGTTTGTGTATAATTGCTTTCAACGCCATTAATCTTTGTGTAGGTTGTTTCATCAAACTTGAACATCTCTTTCAAGTTCTCTGTAAACTTGCCAACTTTAATATTGTTAAGATAAACCGCAAAGTTAAGGCTCTGTGTGATTTTTTCTTCGTTTTCAAGCAGACAATTTTCGTTTATAAAGTAATCTTTGTCATGAATTTGTGTGTTAGCATCGGTGATGTTTGCACCAAAAACAATCTTTGTTGGAACAATGGTGCCGGCATCTGACAAACTTGGCTTATAGTTCTCTATAAACACTTGCAGAACTATGTCGGTGAACTTTCCACCCTGCATATAGTGGAGTTCATCTTCTCGGTGCTCTTTATCCCTTAGTTCTGCAATATTGAACTGGATGCCATACAAGGTGTCACCTTCGGCAAGTTCAATCCAATGAGCATAAACATTGTCAAGCGCTGGAATAAGCATCCTAAAGCCGTTGCCTGTTTTCTCTAGCATTTCCGTAATGGATACGCTGTTGTCATTTTTGTCTTTAAGCAACTGCATCCCAAGTTTTGTTTCCAATTCTTTAACAAGTCCGTCAATGTTTTCGGCACTTAACTCTGTCTTTAATTGCAACCCATGAATGTCAATATACAACATGTTGTCAATGATGTATATATAAGAACTGAATCCCAAAGAATTTGTGAACAATCCCAAAGCAGGCTTATATTCTTTTAACGCCACGCCATTTTTATCTTTGACAATTCTGCCCTGGCTGTCAAGTTTATCCGCTTGCACAACCATTGCGGTAATTTGCCCATAAAAATCTGTTGTGCTGTAACGGATTGCAATATCACTGGAGAATGAGTAAACAACCTCGTTGCGCAGTTCTGTTATTGCACCACCTTCGGCATTTTCGTTATATGTTATTGTAACATCCTGTTCGTCATAGACAAGGCTGTTTAAAAGTCCGTCCATAAAGTTGTCGGTATAATCTGCAAATTGGCTAGCATCAAAATCTGGGAACATTTCTTCCGTAGATTTTGCCATTGTGATTGTTCCATGCAGCAAATCCAGCACTTGTAGGCTGGCGTTGTCAAACAACACTTCGCCGTCAGTTTCTTTGAACTTAATTTCAAGATTTGCAAAGTTCCAAGGCTCACTTATTTCTCTGCGCTTTGAAACGGCAACAGAGATATCTTTTAAACTGCCCCCAATTTTAAGCACTATGTTATCCAGCCAGTCTTGTGCGGTTTTGTAATCTGCAAGCATTTGAAGAATGTCTTTAAATTGCCCAAATTGCAAATCAACGCCGAACTCGTTATTCAAAAGTTTTTCAAGAGTATCTGCCAAGTCTGCTGGAGAGCCGTTGGTTTCAGAACTTGTTAATGGCACTTTAATCTTCATATTTCCATATGCAATATACAATGTTTTGTCGAACATAACAAGGCTAAACATTTCGTTGCAAACTTTCACGCCTTTTATTTCAAGTTGGCCATTCTTTATCATTATTGTGCCGTTAAGTTCCAATCCGCCATATTGAACATTGTCGTTATAAACAAGGTTAAAGCCTAATTCGTAAACCCCATTGCAAGCATAGTCCCAAACAGATTTTATCTGTGGCAGAGCGTCTTTTAGCGATTCACCCTCTGGCAGTTTGTCAACAATTTCAAGGTCTTGCGTTGTGTTCAAATTGATTGACAATGCCACCTTTTCATTGATTGCATAAGAAACACTTAGCCCCTCGCCTGAAACATTGTAAGTTAAGCCTTTAATGTTCAGTGCATCCACGCCATTTAAATTTATTCCACTTAAAATTTCAATTATATCTTCTGAATTTAATTTTTTATTTGTTTCTGGTTTTTCAAATTTAATGCCAAAGGTAGAAACAATCTGGTCAAACAAATCGGAAAATTCATTAAGGTTTGCTTGCAGCACTATCTCGTCAATACGCACGCGAACTTCGTTGTTATAAATGATGAACTCAACATTCTTAACAAGTTCGCCTTCCACTCTTTCTGCACAAACAGAACCTGCGGCCCTCAGATATATTTTATCTGACAAATCAACTTGCAAATCAAAATCGAAAGTTAAAGTTTCTTTGCCAAGATTAACCGTTAACTGCAAATTGCCTTCTTGCTGTGAAAAGATGTTGTAATATTCTGCCTGTTGGCCTTCACTTAATGCGGTTAAGTTAAACGGCTTAACTGCAAGTTCAACGGTGTTGTTGCCATTTGTAAGTGTGAGAGAAGAAATGTCATCATTTTCAAATACAACATTTGCAGTGGCATTAAATTTCTTTGCGGTGTTCAACACAACATCCATTGTTAAATTGTCAGTTGTGCCTTTCAGTTCAAATGTAATCTTCTTTAAAATTTCTTTTGTGGAGAGTTTGGTTATATCCTCACCCAAAAATTCTTGCAAAATTTCTTTCAATTTGTCTTTTGCACTTGTTTTGCTTTCGCTGTCAAGTTCAATCTTTTTATCAGCAGGCAAATTCTCGTTTACTATAGGCAAAATTACATCAAACAATTTCTCGGCATTTGCTATGTTTATCTTAACCTTGTTGCCGGCATAATCAATATAAACATAATCGCCTTGCAGCCTTATTGCAATATCATGTCCGCCAACTTTAAAGCCGCTTATTTCAAAGATATTGTTGTTTAAATCTATCTGCGCAAAACCTTTTATCTTTATTCCCTTAACAAGAGCATTAAATTCAAACGCAAAAGCATTGTTTTCAATAAAGTTTTTAACATTCTGCACTTTTGTCAAAACGGTTTCAATATCTTCGCTTGTCAAAGGCAAATCAATTTCTTCAGTTGTTGAACCTATTAACAAATCGCCTGTAACGTCTGCTCTTGAAATTGCCACATCAAGTTTTCCACTCTTTAAAGAAATTGTTGCAAGGTTCTTGGCCAGATAATCAACAATGAAAAGTCCAGTTTCGTTTGCTGGAAGCAGCCTGATTTTCTCTAAAATTTGCATTGCAATTTCAATGCCCTTTTGGGTATCAAATTCGGAATTAGCACTTATTGTTGTGCCAAAAATCTCGTTTATCTTTGCAAGAT
>CANQCE010000113.1 GCA_947589655.1 uncultured Clostridia bacterium
TACAGCCGACAACATTAACGACATTACGGCAGAAGAAATTAAAGAAGGCAAAACAATTTACATTTACCAACTTGGCGAAAACGGCAGAGCGATTACAGAATCGTTGCAGGGCATCCAAGTTGAATATTACGGCGCAAGCGAAAAAATTACTTTAACCTCTGTTAATAAGGCGGTTGGGTTCAGCGTGCAGAAGGAACTTACAAAACTAAACACAACAGCACTTAAACTGTATATCCCAAGCGTTAAAGCGCTTACTGGCAACACCAAGAATGTGGATTTGTTCTTCTTGTATGAGAACAACAATCAAATTTATCAACATGTTGAAAAAACGGTTATCCACCCAAGATACACAAGCGCAACGGCACTAGAAACAACAGAGGACAACATTATTGTGTATGACTATTGGAAAGTGGAAAAAGATTCTAGCACAAGACACTTTGTTATTCCATTTAAGGCTTGGACTAATTTGACTACCGATAACACTTACGGCGGAAATATCAAGTTGACGCCGGGCTATGAAAATGCACTCACCGGAGATGCAGAGTTAAAACTTGCACAAACAAAAGATATATATATGTTTAACTTTGTAACGGAAACAGGTTCTGCGTTTGTGGATGAATATGGCATGCTTACCACAACCGAGAACTTCAGCGTTACCGATGATAGAGTTGTTGTTAATATGTATATGAACGTTTCTGGATGGGACGGGAAATATCAAGAAACAAACACTCAACTTTCTCTTGGAACATTTACAATTCGTTTGCAAGGTAGAGAATTTACAAGTGCAAGCAAGGCTGATGGCGGAAAGACATATGTTGAAGGATCAACTGGCGCTGACAACAGAAAACATATAGTCACAGTTCCAACAGGCTATACAATTTATGGCGACAGCATACGCTTAACAGAAATTGAAAACGTTGCAACCAACCCATATGAAAACAAAACATTTGCTTACAATGTGGGAGATACACTTAACTTCCACGAAATGTTTGACACGGATGCCAACGGCAACGATTGGCCAAGCGGAGTGACAAACAAGAGATATCACCTTGTTAAGATACAAGGCAAAGGCGAAGGCGCTCAGAGCATAGACATTTATTGCAGAGAAAATGTTGACAAGTGGCTGGTTCAAGATGAAGGCTCTTACACATTTACATTTGTTGTAACCGGCAGAGATATTCAAAAAATGTTTACAACCAACATTATGGTTTACGCAACAGACAGGCAAAACACAAAAGACGTTGCTCTTAAAATTGGCGCTGACGGCACGGCCACATACGATGTAGCTGGCATTGATAGTGAGGCCGAAACTTGGTGGCGTCTGGACGATGTAAACAGCGGCAAGATTACACAACTTAACTGCGATGATTATGTTGAAACAACCGATACAGAGCCACAAGAGGGCAAAAAGTATTACACTAAGGAAGAAGATTCCTTTACGGAAGCAACAATTACAGAGAATAAGTTTACAGAAGGGACAACCTACTATGAGAAAGTGTGGGTTACAGAGCGCTTTGAAGGCGTTGGAGTTTACAAACGCACCTATTTGGCACAATCTAGCAAGTGGGCTGGCGGCGAAAAGGTTTATAATGTAACGTATTATGTTTGGAACAGTCAATTGCCGCATAAATCTGTGGCAAAGAGCATGAACGTTTCGTTTATGTTAAGCAACTTGGTGGAAGCACCTGTTGAAGGGCACACATATCAGTTCTATTCCAACCTTAATGGCAGATACGAACAGGTAACCAGTGAGGCATTCTTGAACAAGGGCGCTGGCTCAATTATACACTCGCAATATATCCGCGTTGAAAACGATGCAGAGGGCAAGGTTGTTAGTGTGGATGCACAAAATGTCACCTACAAGATTACCAGCGAGAGCGTTAACGTTTCAAGAGATGTTTTGGTGCCATACACACAAAATGCAGACAAAACAAAAGTGATTTCAAAAGACACAATTTTGCAGAGAATCAAGCAGGCATTATCACTACAAAATATCAAATTTGACGAGGGATACAACCCACTTGAAAGTGAGGACGAAAACACCTATACAGGCAAGTCGCTCAAGTTCATCATGGTTCAATCACGCAATGCAAACGGCACGCTTGAAAACCTTGCAGACATAACACTCCCTGAAAATGCGACCTATTTGCAGGCACAGACTTTCTTGGTAACCTATCGCACAACAGAAGGCGGAGATATAAATTTAAGACGTGTTGCATTGACCTTCTATTTGCACGAAAATACACAGGCTTATCAGTATGCCGCAATGGCGAACGAGGCAAACCCTTATAACATGTCCACTTTGGATGCGGCAATCAGGGCATTTGTTGGCAATCAGTTGGGTGAAACACAGGCATTAACAGGTGCAGTGACTTACAGAGTTATCAATTCAAATGGCACCTTGTCTAACATAACAGAAGTTTCATTAACCGACAGTTATCAGAACACCTTCTATGTTCAAATTGGCACAAGATATTTCCTTATGGACATCTCACTTGTTGTTAAGGCAAGCGTAGACTTTGAAGGTGCGGTAACAACCTTGCAAGTTGCAGATGTTGACCTGCAAACTTTGGATGCGGCAGTAAGGCAAGCACTTGTTGACAAAAAGATTGCAGTAAGCACAGATGCAGAGGTTAAATATTACAAGTTGGCGGATGGAGATTCGAACACCTTTGAAAGACTTGAAGATATGGCAGCAATTAAAGGTTATGTTAATAGCGAAGGAAAAGGAATTTACATCAGCGTTGCTAACAAGTGGCACAAATTCAACTTAACACTTGTTTCAACTACCAGCCAAAATAATTTTGTAGTTAATCCAGGCGTGGCAAACAGTGACAATCTTAAAACTGAAATAAAGAGCAAAGTCACCGAAAAAGATGCAAAACTTTACTATCGTGCAGACAATGGCAAACTGGTTGATTTAAGCACCTACACATTGGATGTTGCAAACAACAGCGTATTTGATATATATGCAAAGAATTCAAGCAATTGGACAAAATACGAGTTTGTGTTAGACAACAAAATTCAAACTGAAAACATAACCTTCCCACAGGTGGGAGAGGAAACTAGCGTTCAATTGTTAAACAGCATTGTTGCAGAAACTTTGGGCTTGCCTGAAGATGCAGAACTTGAATATTTTACAAAGGGCAGCGATAACAAGTTGGCCAAAGCAAGCACAATTGCACGCTCTACCAATGAAATTTATGTAAATTATAACGGCAATTACACAAAGATAAGCCTTAAAGTTTCATCCACTGACACATCACTTGAAAATCAAGACTTTGCGTTTGGCGTAACAACTCTTGCAACAAATGAAGAAATCAAAACCGCACTTGGCGAAGATGACGAAGACATCTCTAACAAATGGGAATTCTATATTGTTCAAGACGGCAACTTTGATAGAGATGAAGAAATTATGCCAACAACAGACCAAATCACCATTTACGCAAGAAAGTTGGAAGACAACAGTTGGACAAAACTGACTATATCATTCACAAGCCAAGAGATTAAAAATTACGACCTTACAATTTATATTGTTGAAGAAAAAACAATCAAACTTTCTGACCTTAACGCTTTGCTAATTGAAAAAATTAACGCCAAAAACGGGGCTAATGAAGCCGCGCCAGTCTCCGATATACAAGTGGAGTGGTATGTTTCAGACGGCGGATTGCTAACTAAAGCAGAAATTTTAAGCTCAGGCGAATATTATGCAAAAGTGGGCGAAAAATGGTTTACATCAACCATAACAGTGACCCAAATTAGCAAAGAAGACAAAGACACAATCAACGTAACAACCGACAGCACTGTTGACTTAAGCGACCTTACAGCAGGCGTGCTTGGCGAAGGAAAAACAGGAACTTGGTATAAACAAGAAAACAATTTCTTAACCCAAGTTGAAGAAGAAGACATTTCGCAATCCAAAGTGGTGGCTTACTATATCATTGACAACGAGAACAAATGGTATCATGTGGACATCAATTATCAATTTAAACCTATCGATGCGGAACTTGTTTATTCGGAAGGTGCAGAGTTGTCCGATGACGACATCCTTGCAGCACTGAATATGTTTATACAAGACAAATTGGAAAATGCCACACTGACCTATTACACCGCAAGCGAAACAGGCGTGTTGACAAAGCAAGAGAAACTTGAAGTTGCAGGCGGAAAAGTTGTCTATGTTTGTGCATCGGTTGCAGCAAGCGAAGATACAACAAGAAACACATGGTTTAAACTTACCTTAACGCAATTGCCAACAGAATTAGAAGAAACAAGCCACTTAATTGTTGACTATGGCTATGATGCAGCAAATGAAACGATAGACGTTCTGTTAAGAGACTTGAACACCGCCTTTGGACTGAGCGGAAATGTTACTTATTACAAGGCTGGAGAAAAAGTGATTTTGCCTGTTGCATCAGTTAACGCAACTTACGGCACGGCATTTGAAATTTATGCAAAGGTGAGTGGAGAAAGCACAACTTGGCACAAACTTTCAATTACAATCTTAAATGGGCAAGCGCTTGATGATGCTATGGAAGCAGTAAACTGGCTGAAAGATGAAACAACTTCTGCTAAGGAAGCAATTAAAGCGTATTTGAAAACCAACAAAGGTTTAGAAATGCCAGACGATGGAACTGTGACAATTTACACAGAAGATGAAAACCACAAGTTGACCGAACTGGAAGGCGACACCCCTTGGGACAAAGAAAAAACAATTATAGTTAAAGTTAGCGGTTCGGAGACTCCAGACGACTGGCACAAATTGAATTTCAACTTTGTAACTGCAACCAGTGGCGAAACATTTACATTCTTCTACAACAACAAAACATTTAACTTGAAGAACCTTGGCGAAAACGCATTGTATTACTTAAAAGACGAAGAAAGCAACTATCTGAGGAATGTGGACTCCTTGCAGAATGTATCAACAGGAAAGCGAACAATTTATTACAATGTATCTGGCACATGGACAAAGTATGAGATTTTGCTTGTAGTTATTGAAGAACAACCAACCGCATTTGTTTACAACGTAGGCACCGAACAAGTTACATTGTCATCCCTTGACGAATTGATTAAAGAAAAAGCAGAAATGGCAGAAGGCGATGTAAAATATTATCAATTGACCGGCGGCACAAGCATTGGAAAGTTGGGAAATGCTGTTACACAAATTACAGATATAACAAGCCAAAGCGGAAAAACAGAGAAATTGTTTGTAAACATTGGCAGTGATACAGAGCAAAATTGGTTTGTGTTTGAAATTACATTTGTCAACCCAGCGAAAGATAAAACATATTATTATGTTAGCAGTGCAGTTACAGCAGAGGCTGTTTCTGCAGGCGTTGACACAGACTATGACGGCGCAACTGTTTACTATGCTGCAAGTGGCGAAAACAAAGAACTTATCACTTCGTTAAGCGAGTCCATCAGCGGCGAGGCAACCGTTTACATTAACACGGCTGGCGGAGAGTGGAAATCTGCAACAATCGTGCCAGTGACTGCCGCTGAAGAAAATGTAAAAACCATGCTCTTGTTTGCAGATAGCAATTACGTGAATTTGAAAGATTATTTGGCAGCGTTCAATAAAGAATTTACTGGCAAGGACTTCCAAGCGGTGTATAGAGAAACCGAAAATGGCTTGCTGGTTGCAACAGAACAAATTTCAATTGCAACAAACAAGAATTTAACATTGTATTTGGTTGCAGACAAACAATTGTATAAAGTTAATGCAACATTTGTTTATGATGCTTCTCCAACAAAACTTGCTGTGGAGATTGAAAGCACAATGGATAAACAAACTTTAATTGCAAAATTAAAGGAATACTTTAAAGACAGTTACGAGATTACCGAACTTTACATTAAAACAGAAGATAGGACATTGGCAGCCTTCACTCAACAGGAAAGCACCAATTTGACGGCTGCCACGATGGTTGCAAAGAAAACCTTGGGCGAAGTTGAAGTTTTGAAGGAACTTGAAATTGTGTTCTTCAAATCTGGCAATGAAACCAGCGTGACCGTTCCGGTTGTAAACTCCACAGGCGACCAAACGAAAAACACCACTCTTTCTGATATAAACGACATTGTTCTTTCCGCTCTGGGAAAGGCCAAAAATGATACAACAACATATTCAATTGAATATTATATAGCAAATGGGTCAACCATAGGCTTAACTTTAACAACTCAGCAAAATTTAAGCACAAAAGATGCAATAACATTGTTTGTAAAACTTCAAACAAGAACGGCAGAGGGAACAGAGGTTAGTTGGCACATTATAAAGGTTAAACTTGAAAAAGCGACAGAGGCCGATGTTACGATGACGGAAAGTCCATCTGGTGATACAATAACTTATGATGTTGAAACAATAAAAAGCAAGTTTAGCAATGCCGACAAAATTGAAATTTTTGGATACACAAGCCTTTCAAGTTATAAAGAACTTGTATTCAACAAAGCGGATGCAACAAGAAACACAATCACACGCTCTTATTGGGTTAAGGTGACAAAATCTAGCTCTGTGACTTGGGCAAAACTTACAATAACAGTAACTTTCAATTAAAAATGGTGATTTAATTATGATGGATGTTTGGTTTTGGGTTTTCATTGCCTACATTTCAATGAATTTCCTGTTATTTATTTCAATGGTGTTCTTTGAACGCCGTAAACTTTCCAGCATTATAAGTTGGATAACAATTTTAACGGTTATGCCAATTGTGGGATATGTTTTTTACATTGTGTTTGGCAGCGGCCTTTCCATCCGCGTTAGGCGGCTTATTGCGCAGCACAAATTGTATGAGGTGGAATATGACGAGGCAATCGCAAACTACCTTATCTCAAGCGAAGAAACAAAGAACAAACTGAAATCGGACATGGGCACAATCACTTGCTGCTATAACTACGGCAGTATTATTTGCCCAGGAAACGATGTTAAGTTTTTCATTTGGGGCGAGGATAAAATTAAGGCGCTTATCCAAGATTTAAACAGTGCGAAAGAAAGCATAAACATAGAGTATTACATTTTTGCTGACGACAATGTTGGCAAGCAGGTTATGGATGTGCTTATTAAAAAAGCGAAAGAGGGCGTGAAGGTGAGGCTGATATACGATTCTATTGGCTGCCTTCATGCGCCAAGACGCTTTTTCCGCAAACTTAAAAAGGCTGGTGGAGAGATTGCTGAATTTTTTCCACCTTTTGCCCACATCCGCATGATAAACCTTAAACTGAATTATCGTAACCATAAAAAAATTGTGGTTATAGATGGCCGCATTGCCTACACTGGTGGGATTAACATCCGTGATGACCACTTGGGGAAAAAGAAAAAGGTTTCGCCATGGCGAGATTGCCATCTCCGAATTGAAGGCACAGGGGTTTATCCGCTGCAAAACATTTTTTTGAACGATTGGCGTTATGTAAAAAAAGAAAACTACACACCAAAGAAATATGTTGAAGACGGATTGTTCCCCAAAACCACTCTTAAAGGCGATACCGATTTGCAAGTGGTGGTTTCTGGGCCAGACAGCAATGTTCAATACATTAAAGAGGTGTTTATAAAACTTTTGACCAATGCGAAAAAAAGCGTGCTAATTCAAACGCCATACTTTGTTCCAGATGAAGCGTTTATGAG
>CANQCE010000114.1 GCA_947589655.1 uncultured Clostridia bacterium
ACAAAAACATTTTTGCAGGTGGCATTGCGGGCGCAAGCAGCGGCGTGGTGGAAAGAGTGCTGCCACAGGATGCAAACTATCGCATGTATGGTTACACCGCTTATTCTGCTTATACACGCATCAATTTGGAAGGCGACTTTGAAGGCACAAGCACGCGCAGGGTGGCCGTTGGCGGCGCCGTTGGGGTTTTATCCTATAATAAAGCAGGGGCAAGCGGAGATGAAATCTCTTTGCCAGAAGGGATTAACGTTTCTGGCAATACTGCCAAAAACCTTTTGGTTGGCGGAAAGATTGACGCGCTTAAAATTACGCCAAGCACATATCAAGATTCCAGCGGTCAAGAAGCCCAAAGGGTTTATGATTACATTGGCGGACTTATTGGATATGTTTCAACATTGGATGAAAGTTCAATTGACATTTTGCAAAACACATCACGAACATTTGTTAGGGGCAATTTCTATGTGGGCGGCTTGGTCGGCTTTGACCATAACCCAGACAGCGAATATGGAACTTCAAACATTGTGAACTTTGGCACGGACAATAAATATGATGCAGTTGATGATGGCGAATCGTCTTTCTACGCAGCAAGCATAATTCGCACACAGCCAGTTAACTTTGAAGCAGGCAAATCTGCGGGGAATGCCGCTTATATGATAGGAAATTATCACAACAATAACCGAACATATGCGGATGATATTTTTGAAGTTTCATCTTATCTGCAACGAACACAAATTGCTACAACAGAGAACATTTTGCCTTCCGTTGGCACGCAAACCGCTTATTACGCAAACTGGCTGGTGGCAACAAAAAATGCGGATGGCTCTTATAACATAGCAAACAAGGGCTTCTTCACTGAAAAAAGAGTAAGTTTGGCAATGGAAGATAGCGATTATGCAATGCAAATGCAAACAGATGACACAGATTTGCAAAACACATTTAAAAACACCGTTTTCTTTACAAACTATTTCCATGTTGACACAGATTTGCGTGGGGAGTTGGGCTCTGCCGCGCAAGATGAAATTGAAGGCTTAAATCGCATTTCGCCAACCACAACGCCAGAGATTTATCCATTTAAATTAAAGGCAAATTCGGAGGTTGGGCTTGTTGCAACAACATCCAATGTTCTGGAAGTGGATGTGAACGGAAACATTGTTGTGAAAGGTTCTGGAATTGCCGAAATAAAACTTTCCAGTTTGCTAAATGAAAATGTTACGCAAACAATTTATATCTTTGCAGTGAACTACTTTGACAGCCACATTGAAATATCGCTGTTCTATGCAACACGCGATTATAACGGCGTTAAACTTTCTGATGAAAGCAGGCTGACAATTTATGGAGACACTTATACCAATTTGTATATGCTGCCAAGTTACAATTTGCAGGAAACTCAAACGCAGGAAGGCGATACATTTAGCATCTCTCGCGAAGGCATTTTGACATATAAAAATGTGGCATATAAATTAAGTCAAAACAGCGAGCTTTCTGTTGATGCCTCAAATAAAGATGCTTTGGAAGACAGGTTCTCATCTGCACAAGTGTCAAATCAGACAGTTGTGTTCAAAAAAAATGGCAGGGCCAGTGAGGCTGATACTGATGCATACGAACTTGTTCCAGTTCTGCAAACCAAAATTTACATAAATGGGAAGGAATATACCTTCTACAAAGTGCTGGAGGGTTCAAGATTAAAACTGAACGTAATTTATCACGAAAAAGCCACATCCATAAGCACAACTTATAATAAATATTCCATTGAAACCAACGAAACTTTTGGGGATACAATTGTGATACAATCCACAAACCCAGAAGAATATGTTTTCTATCAAATTGTGGGCAAAGATGGGGTTGTTCAGCGAAGAATACCAAAACAAGTTGGCTCTTACGGCGAATATTCGTCTTATGAAGAATATGTTAACAACTACCCAGACGGCCTGTTCAACTTAACATTTGAAAGAATTGTGGGCACAAACAATTTTAAATTCAATTGCAGCGTTAATACAAACAGTTCCGCTTATCAGCAAAGGCTAGAAAAATCAATTGCAGGACAATACACCTTCACTTTCTATGCAAGCGAGTTGACATCGGGCGTTTCATATTCCTTCTTTTTAACGCTTGACGATGCCAAACTGAACTATGTTGGCATTAGCAATTATTCCAACATTAAAGATGTTTCAGTTGCAGATGAAATTGTTGGGCAGAACTGGGCTTTTGGAAATATCTTTAAACCCTGTTGAAGCGGTGTTTGAAACCTTCACAATTACAAACAACGCCAAGAACAGTGCGCCGGGCGCAGGGCTTGCAAACTTTATTTTCGCTTACGAAAAAGTTTCTGGAACTGGTGTGACTTACGAGACCATTTCGGATTTTGGCTCTTTTGAAAATGGAATTTCTTTCACTTATAAAGAACTTACGGACCTTTATGCAAAACTATCTGCACAAATGCTGCAAGATAATGCTTTTGTTACATATAAAGGCAAAATTTATATTTCTTATTATATGATTGCAAGCAATGTTCAAGACGGAACGCCTGTGGCTTTTGATATTACAGTTGAACATTCCAAAAATGACCCAGACCCACTTGTTACAACAAAAGAATTGACAATTAAGGTGGGAAGTTATGCAAGGTTGGTGTTTGACGATAAAGAAATGATTGGCGATGCCTACTATGTTGCACGCGGAGTTTCATACAACTTAACCCTTGAAATGTTTGGCTTCTTGGAGAGCGATGTAAGTTTTTCAATACAATCTAAATTTATTTCCTTAACTGGCGGCAATGGCAAATATGTTTTAACTGTCAGTCAAGAACCTATTGAATACGCCGGAAATGATGGCTATGAAGTTGAAATTGTAACCGTTGCCAGAAAGATTGTTGACAATCAACAACTGGTTATAGAGAACACTATGAAATTATATATAATGGAATATGTGTTTAATTATAATTATGATGAAGGCATTAACGAAGACATTGTTCGCAGTATGCACAATGGTGTTATTAGTGTTGCAGTTGGCGAGCCGTTTACGTTGGAACTTGCCATAAATTCGTATCTTGAATACAATCCAAACATACCATCGGTTGTAAGGGCGGTTTCGGAATTTGTTTCCAGCATGACAAACAGCGTTAATTGGAGGGCATACATACTTGACGAAACAATAAACATTGAAAGGGGAAGGGTTGTCCGAGATAACGCATATTTCTATTCGGACGGCTTGGTGGTTACACCTATCAGAATTTATGACCACACAAGCAACATTTATCATTTCTCTGTTGAAGGTAGGTATGTTATAAGGGATGGTGGCTATCAATTTGCCACATCCGCAACGCAGTTTGCAAACAGAATTTACACAGAGTTCAGTTTTGATGTTCACAATCAAAGCACACATGACAGCCCAATTCCTGTGGAGAGTTATGAAGATTTGATTGGCATGGAACAAGACCAATGGTACATTTTGCTAAGGAACATTGAAATTCCAGACTATGCTTACACGCAGGCGCATCAGATGGAGGCGTTTAGGCCTTTAACCACGGCAATTGCAGGCTTGGATGGGAACAATTACCAAATTATATATAGCGGAGAATATGTGTTCGACACGCCAAAAGTTGGCTTGTTTGAAACCGTAAACGAACAGACAATTCTGCAAAATG
>CANQCE010000115.1 GCA_947589655.1 uncultured Clostridia bacterium
CCCGTCTTCCTTGAACCAACCAAGGAATTTGTAGCCTGTTCTGGTTGGTGTGAAAAGCCCAGTGGTAACCGTTGTTTTAGGGCTTGTTACTGCGGTGGAGTATGCCTTGCCTGTTCTTACAAAAAGTTCTGTGTATGTAAGCGTTGGGTCGGTGCTGCCTGTGCCTTTGTTGCCGTGGAAGACAATTTTAACAAAATCGGCTTCCCATACTGCCTGCAAAGTGACTTCGCCAGAAAGGGCAAGGTTTTTAAGCGATGTAACAGTGGTGTAAGAGCCATCGCCCTCTTTGGTTATTTTGTTGGAAAGGGTATATCCTGGATGTGTTGGAGTTGTTGGAACATTTGCAACAAGGACCGTCCAGCCTGTAAAAATGTAGCCGCGCCTTAAAAGTTTCATTGTAAAAGTGCCTGCGGTATCAAACTGTGCTTGGAATATGGTTTTTGTCTTGTCCCCAACAGAGGATAACCCTGTGCCAACAGTCACGCTTTCCATTGTTCCGCCGTTTTCACTGATAATAACACGGTAGTTGTTCTTTGTCCAGCCGGCAATTAAAGCGATTTCGCCATCATAAATCCACTGACGGAGTTCGTTTGTAAGTTTTGTGCTTGTTCCGCCAATTGAAACTGATTTGCTTGCCACCAAATTGCCATTTGCATCAATAACCAAATTTGCCGCTTCGGCTGTGCCATAATACCAGCCTGTGAACGCGTATCCGTCTCTGCTTGCTTTTGGTTGAACAGGCTGCTCGCCGGATGTTTTTGTGCTGTTTATATACAAGTTTTCGCCGTCATATTCTGCATAGACCTTTTTAGCAGTGTTTACAGCATCTGGCGAGAAGGTGGCAGTTGTTGAGCCGTTTGATGCGGTTGCATCGTTTGGAGAGAGTGTTAATGCCAAGCGTTTTGCCGTCCAGTTGGCAACAAATTTTCTATCGCCAACACTGTGCAAAGGAATTTGTGTAACCAGTCCAGAGCCTGTTATTACAATGCTGCCTTCAACGGTAAGCCCACTTGAAACAACAATGTAAACATTGCAATTTTGCGTTGGAGAAAGTCCGCCGCTTGAATTTTTTTCAAGCACGCTGCCGTCTTCAAGGCGTGCCTCCCATATTGCAGTTGTGGTAACAGTGTAAGTTACGTTTGCTCTTAAACTGATAGCGGTTGAAACAAGGTCTGTGTTTGCACCGACAATAAATGTGCCTGATGCATCCATTTTATGCCCTGCAAGCCAAGAATCCAAAACAAAAGTTTCTGTCCAGCCTGCAAAATTGTAACCGGTCTTTTTCAGGTTGGTTTTCAAGGTCAATGCTGCACCGTGAGAATAGGTCGCATCGCCTGCATCTCCGTCCCATTCACCGCCTGTTCTTTCATATTCAATGTTATATGTTGCGTCAGTCCAAATTGGATTAAGCGTAACAACAAGTTCGCTGCCTTGTGCATCAAAAGCGCCGTATTTGCCCTCTAACGTTCCGCTAAGCATAACATTTTCGTTCTGAGCCCAATTTCCGATGTTCGTTCCTGTAAATTGCCAGCCATTAAGCACGTATCCAGCACGCCTGATGTTGTTTGCGGAAGGCAAAAGTGAAATTATATTGGTATAGATATTGTATTTTACAGATTTTGTAACATTTTCAACCCATTTGCCCTCGCCGGAACTGAAATTCAATGTATAGGTTTCAAAGTTATAATAGAATTCAATAACCAAGCTGCCATCGCCAGCAACGGTAACTTGTGTGGCGGTATCGTAACCGTCAGGCATTGCTCTGCCTGTTTGTGAATATTTGTATCCCACAAACTTAAAGCCGTTTAAGGCAACTGTGCCATATGTGCCACTTTCAAAATCTGCTCTTAAAGTGGAAATTGTAAGCGTGCTATCCGCATTAAATTGGTGTGTAAATTCTGAGACAACATTTGTGAACGCACCATTTTCAAGTGCCTTGCGGTATCTTAATTTAACATCCACTGGCTTTGGCGTTGCCACCGTTTGAATATAATAATATGTTTCGCCAATTGTAAGGTCGCTTGTGGTGCTTGCCTTAAAAATGGTGTTGTTAAAAGTAAATGTGTATGCGTTTGTTGTAACAACTTCCGCCCAAGTTTCGCTGCCTGCAGTGTGTGCCTGCCAAGATTTGAATTCCCAGCCAGTTTTCACGGTTGCAGCCACTGTAACCGATGTATCGTAAACAACATCAATTGTGCCAGAGGTTGTCACAGTTGTATTTTGCTTTCCGCTGGCATTTGTGTAAGTGATTACAACTTGGGTAACGCCTTGCCCAATTGTGTAAGAGAGTTTGTATGTGTTTGGCGTGAAATATGCATAAAGTGTAACGGTGTCTGCTGCGGTGTAAATCCAAATTCCGCCATTTTTCAAAAATTCGCCTTTGTCTTCATCGGCAACAACAGTTCCGTCAGCATTGAAAATTTTGTATCCTGCACCATTTCCCTTAGTGAAGTATCCGTTAAAGGTGTAGCCTGTTTTCCATGCCACTTTGCCAGCTCTTGCACCCTCTGTGGTTATCTGCCCAACTTTTTGCCCAAAGGTTGCCGTGTGCTTATCTGTAGTTCCATATCCGCCTTCATTGCGGAATTCAAGCGTGATGTCCGTTTTTCTTGCCGTCCAATGAGCATATAGCGTTAAGGTCGCGCCGTCATATTGCCATACGTTGTTGTTTACATAATAAGAACCGTTTACCAATGCGCTTGCCACCAAAACGCCGCTGCTGTTGATGATTTGAACGCCGTCATCCGCAGTTGTGAACCAGCCTGCAAAAGTGAAGCCTGTTAAGGATGCTTGTGGCGCCTCTGAAAGTTTATCGCTGTCAAATGTTGCAGTGACGGATGTAGGATATCCTTTTGGGTTCTCCGTTGCCCCAGCAGGTTTGTTAGGGTTTAATGTGATTGTTGTTGTTTTGGCTGTCCAGTTTGCATAGAAAGTTGTGCCGCTTGTTTGTGTCCAAACAACTTGTCCGCCCACTGTTGATGTGTAATTTGTAACCGCTTGAAGCGCGCCGTTGCCGTTTATAATGATTGTGCCGTCTGCACTTGTCAGCCTCCAATTGTTAAAGGTATAGCCTGTTCTGGTTGGTTTAAGGTTGGCTTTGGTATTTCCAGTTTCCTGCGTGAAGAAATTTGCGGAATTATATTCCACCCACATTTCTCCATCTGTGCCATAGCCAAAGTTGAGCGTAATTTTATATCTGATAGGCGACCAATGTGCATAAATGGTGGCATCTTTTGTAAACAATGTGCTTTCAGCAACTATTTTGCCAGTTGCATCAATAACTTTTGTGCCAGCAGAACTGTCTGTAAAGAACCCTTCAAATTTGTAACCCGTTCTGTTTGGAAGGCCGCTAATTCCATCTATTGTGTTTCCAGTAACTTTTCCAGATGTATCAACAGTGGCATACCAGCCCTCGCCATATTTTTCGTAAATTGCGGTTGTTGTTCCTGCCATTGCATCGCTTGCAACTTTGTCTAGCGTAACTTTATAAACTGCCGCCTCCCAAACTGCATTGAGCGTAAGAGCGGTTGTGCTGTAATATAGCCAGCGTTGTGCGCTGTCGGTATAGCCAGAAACGCCCTTTTGTGTGTTGCCGTCTTTATCCAAAACTTTGGTGCTGCCAACTGCCCAGCCAGCCAAAGTGTAGCCTGCTTTTGCAAAGCCTGTTGGGATTGTGGCTTTTGTTGTGGCGTAAGTTATGGTTGTTGTTGCCGTTCCATTGGCAGTGCCATTATATGTGCCGCCATTGGCATTTAATGTGAGTGACTGTGTTTTTGGAGAGGTCCACTGTGCAACAAGTTCTGGAGTGCTGCTGCCAGTGTAAATCCAGTTCCCATTTGCATCAGTATAATTTGCAACGCTCTTGACCAAAGCACCGTTTGCGTCAATAAT
>CANQCE010000116.1 GCA_947589655.1 uncultured Clostridia bacterium
TGCCTGTGGCATTTTTGCCGTTGGCACTGCCAGCAGCATAATTTATTGTATAGGTTTTTGCCTTCCAGTGTGCAAACACAGAATGTTTGCTTGAATTTGTGACAACCGTGTTCACATCAACCTTGGTTCCGCCTGTAGCGGCTGAATACCACCCGTCAAATGTGTAGCCGTCACGCGTTGGGGTTGGCATGGATTTCCACGCTGCCGATGCCGCTGTTGGCACTGTGTTATATTTGTCAAATTGATATGTGCTTGTGTTAATTTCAGGGCTGCCAATATAAACAGCAATTTCAAAATCGAACTTAATGGTTGCGCCAACAGGAATGGTGATAAAGCTTCTTAAATCTTTGGTGTAAGTGCCTGCCTTTATGTTTGCAGTTTTAACATACACCCCATTTCCAGAAACAGGAACTGAGGCGGCTGCCAATGCCACATCTGTGCCTGCATCCGAACTGAAATATAAGTTTGTGCTAACGGTGCTTGCATAATTTGTCACCTTTACAACAAAAGTATAAGTTGTGCCAACGGTTTCTGCCAACATTGATTTGCTATATTTTGTCATAAAGTTCGCCCAAGTTGTTGACGAGCCAGAATTTGTTTGATTAACCGAGAACTTTGACCTTCCAACCCTGTTTGCATTGGATGGTGTGACTGTGCCAGATAAAGAAATCATATACCTTTCGGCATCATATATGTTCTTCTTGCCGTAATAGTCGTTCATTTGAACAAAGTCTGCCTTGGTGGCGGCATTGCCAATTTTGCCACCGTTTGCATCCCATGTTAGCGATATTGCGTTTGGCGTGTAAACGGCAAAAATGCCCACACTTGTGTAACCTGTAATGCCCCCTTTAAGTGTGGAAACTCTGTTTTGTGTAAATGCCGTTTTGCTTGCCACAATTTTTCCTGTTCCGTCTGTGACCTGTGTGCCCAGTTGCCCATATTCATCATAAGCATAATAGCCAGCAAAGGTATAACCAGCCTTTGTTGGAACTGGCAAAGATGTGATGCTTGTGGAAAGCGAAGCATCACTATAATAATTGGTGTTATATTGTAAGAATATAGTTTGATTACTTAAATAAGCATTAGAATTTCTTGCGTAATTGCCAGCATCTGTTCCAGAGATTGGAGTTTCAAACAGTTGAACATTATCGATATATATGGTAGATTTTGATAATGAAGTGCCATGATTGGATTTTTCGTGACCATATATATACAAGGTGCAGGATTTAGATGTATCTATGTCATCAAGAATGGCAGACATATCTGCTTTTACAGTTTGCCACTCGCCCACTTTTGTTGCAGTAACGGCAAAGCGTCCGCTATGGAAACTAGCCGCAGTCGCACCCTTCTTAAAGTAATACAATCCGCCAGTTATGTATGTTGCATTTGCCGTGGCAATTTCGGCGGCGCTCGCATATTTTATATCCATCATAATGGAGTATTTTTTGCCAGCCATTTGGGCTTTAACGGCATCACCCATTGTAATTGTAACGCCCTGCCATCTGCCAGTTTCATTAACAAATTCCATAACATAGTTATGTTGTTTATCATCGGTGAGTTGCTTTATGTGTGCGTGATAGCCTGTGCTTGGGTCGGGAACCCCACTGTTGTAGCCAGAACTCCAATAAGTGGCAGCCAGTGTGCCATTTAAGTTTTTATCCCACGCAGCCGATGTTGTCCCCACCAATTCAAAACCGCTGTTTGGCAAAAGGTTCGTTTCTGTTGCCACATCAAGAACATATGCGTTTGCCGTCCATTGTGCGTGAATTGTGGTGGCGGCAGAAAATGTTGTAGCATTTGCGGTTATAGTGCCTGCGTTGTTGATATATTGCGTTGTGCTGCTTGTGGTTGAATAATAGCCTTTAAATGTGTAGCCAGCCTTTGTTGGGATTTTAACCGTTGTGATTTTCAAGGTTGCCGTGGAGTTTGTTGCGCCTGCCTCGGTGGAATAAAAGGCTTCGCCATATTTTACCCAAATTGCTGCAGAGCCGCCACTGCCGCCGTTGTCACTGAGCGTTATTTTATAAACATTTGGTTTCCATTGCAATTGAACTGTGCCAGCGCCTGCACCAACGGTAAAGGTGTCGCCATTTACTGAGCCCACGCCAGATGTTACTTTCCATGCAGGGCTAGCAATGCTATGTCCTGTTTTTGTAACATTGGTTTTGTAGTCCACCAAAGATACCTGCTGGCCAGTTGACGCCTTTATGGTTGCAGTTGAAGCGCCATTGCGCGTTCCGCCATTAAAATCTATGGTGATGGTTTGCGAGTCCGCGCCCCAATGTGCATAAAGTGTTACTTTGGCAGATGTGTTAGCCCAAATGCCACCTGCACCAGTGTAGCCGGTTACATTTGCCACCAAAACCCCAGCCGCAGTTATCACCTGCGTGCCGTTTGTGGCAGCGGTATACCAACCATTAAATGTGTAGCCTGCCCATGTTTTTGACAATGCTGGCTTAGGGTTAAGGGTGGAAGAATCGTATGTTGCGGTTGTGCTTGTTGAAATTGAAGGCTCGCCCACCGCACCAGCAGGCAAGTTTTTGTCCAAAGTTATTGCCGTTGTGTTGGCAGTCCATTTTGCCAGCAAAATTGTGGTGTTGTTTGCAAACGACATTGTTGAAGATGTTGTAATTGCAGTGCCAGCACCATTTGCCTGCGTGAACCAGCCGCCAAAAGAATATCCAGTGCGAACTGGCGTTGGAAGGTTTGTCATGCTTGTGCCATATGTGTATCTGCGGCTGGCAACCGCTGATGTTGCCCTGCCAGTGGAAACTTTCTGTATGGTCAAGTTCCTAAATTCAATTACATCGCCTGATTTTAAATTGCTATATGAGGTGTAAAATACAAAAGCAGAATAATTGTTTGAAATGGCAGCACCTGTATTGGTGAAAGGTTTCCAATCGGTGGTTACACTTTGATTGCTAAGCCTTCCCATTTGTTCCCAACCAAGCGTGCCTATTGTTATGGCTCTATTCGCCTTTATTTCCACACTCCAAGTGTATTTTTGCCCAACTTCCGTCTCAGCCAATTTTCCTCTGGTGCCGAGATAAAAACCAATAGTCCCCGAAGTTGCCGTTACACTTGAAAATGTAACCTTTCCGCCAATTTGGCAACTTGATACACTGTTATTGCTGCTTGAGCCAGTCACACCGCCGCCTGGGGAGGAATATAATGTTATTCCATAATATTGCCCTGTGCTGTCGTTAATTGCCAAGTTGTCCGATTCAAAATCCACAGTATAAATATTGGCCGTGAACTGTGCATAAAGCGTGGTTGCCGCTGTGAAAGTTGTGGCAGAAGGCAGTGTTCCGTCAGCCGTTATTCTTCGTTCGCCGTTTGTGGCTGCCGTGTAATAGCCATTGAAAGTATGCCCTGTTTTTGCCGCCAGCGTTGGCACTTTGGTTATTTTTAAACTTGCAGTTGCACTATTTGCCCCTGCCTCTGTGGAGTAATAACCATCGCCATATCTTAACCAAACCGCTGCGGTTCCTGCGGTGGTTGCTTTGTTTGTTGAACTATCCAAAGTGATTTTATAAGTTTTTGGCGTGAACTGTGCATAAAGCGTGGTGGCTGCCGTGAAAGTGTTTACGGCTGGCAAAGTTCCATCAGCCTTTATTCTCTGTGTTCCGCCAGATGCAGATGTCCACCAACCATTAAAGGTATAGTTTGCCTTGGTTGGGAAAGACGTCAACTTTGTTATCATGTTAGAAAGGCTTATGGTTGAGCTTGAATAAAAGCCATTGCCAAATTTTTCATAAACCACAGTTGCGCCGCCACTGCCGCCATTTGTGGTGTTGTTCAACGTTATGGTGTATGTTGGCAAATCAATAATAGGAATAATTGTGTGATTTGCCGCAATGTCCATGGTTGTTGAGGCGGTTATTGTTTTGTATGTTTTTAAACTGAAATATTCTTTATCATACCTGCTGGAAGTTGACTGTGTTACAACGCTCACCAAAATGTATGATGCCCCTGTTGGCGCAGTGAACACTACATATGGCCTATTGTAATAGTTTTCAACTTGCAAAACTGTGCCTGCGGAGTTGTAAATTGCGTATCCCGGTGCAGTTGAACCCCCAGAGTTATGTATCACATAACTTGTGCCAGCCGTGACGTTAATTTTGTAAATGCTATATTCTCCAGAGGATGCTTGCACAACGCCGTCCGCACTTGTTTGTTGTCCGTTAATATATTTGCTTGCAGCATAAGCAGTGGCACTGGAACTGTAAAGGTTAGCGCCTGTTTCTGTTATCCATGTGG